>JAWVYP010000038.1:0-14214 GCA_033722655.1 Akkermansiaceae bacterium
GAATTCCATCAGCCCGTTGTGGCCGATGAAGACCAGTAGGTCGGCGCCGCCTCGCAGGTTGAGCTTGGCGTCCGTGTTGCCGAGTTTGAGCGCCAGGCTTTCGTATTCCTGTCCCGACATCGCTTTGCGATAGGCATCCATGCACGTCTCGATCTCGGACCCACGCCAGGCATCGATGACCAGAACGGCTTGATTGCTTTTGTTCTGAAACACCAGGCGCTCCAAAATTTCCGCCTGCCCCTCGACCTTCCCGGTGCTCAAGCGCTGCCACGTGGCACTCTTTGAAAAGATGGCGCGCGCCCCATCCGAGCAGCCCCAGTACAAATTGTTAGAAGGGTCGTCGCCGTTGCCGATTCTCTCGGGCACGGGTGCGATGCCTTGCGAGTCGTTGTCGCAGAGAGCGACGTAGACATGAATCAGCTTGGCTGGACGATTGACCTCGGCCGGAGGCTCGGGATTGGGATCAAGCTTCTCGGTCTGAGCTTTGCTGCACGCACTACAAAGCAAGGCGCAGAGGATCAGAAGCTGGCATTGGAAAACACGTGAGACTTTCATCAATCCTCATTCCTATCCTGTCCGTGGGGCTTGTGAAAGACCCAATGCCATCTCGGGTTGTGTGCCGTCGGACAGATGAAGATCGACCTTCCCGGCCTGACGCGCCATGAATGGTGACTGATGAACCTGCGCTCCATTCTCAGTTTGCTAATTCTGTTAGGTAGTGTCGCCACAGCACAGGACTCCAAACCCTTGCTCAAGGACTTCATCGGCATCAACGGCCACTTCCAGTTCAAGCCCGAGCTCTACCGGCCGACTGCGGGCCTCGTGCGCAACTACCACAACATGAATTGGGACGTCGCCAAGCCGGGGGATCCCATCACCCTGCCCAAGTGCGTCAACAAGGTGAATTGGGACAGCCAGGTTTATGGCAAGTGGAAGCAGCACGGCTACGAGATTGATCTCTGCGCGCAGTTCGGGCGCTTTGGTGAAGGCAACGAGAACTACCAAGAGTTGTGGCAAGGCAAGGAAGCTTGGATGGAGAAGTATGGCGAAGCTCTGGCCAAGACCTTCGGGCCTTCCGGTGAACTCAAGCAGGTGACTTCCATTGAAGTCGGCAACGAACCCGGAAGTGACTTCGACGACGCGCTCTACCAGAAACTCTTCGTCGCCATGGCCAGGGGCATTCGCAAGGGCGACCCGAAGATGAAGATTGTCACCGCCACCGCGCGCTCAGGCGAGGCGGACAAGTACTCCAAGTCCTTGGAGGAAACCTTTTCCGCCAAGCAGATGCTGCCGCTTTTCGATGTCATCAACGTTCACACCTACGCCCTGCTGCCCAAACAGGAAGGGCGCAGCCCCTGGGATCGCAGTTATCCCGAAGACCCGAACATCGTTTACCTCAAGGAGGTGGATGATGCGATTGCGTGGCGCGACCAACACGCCCCGGGCAAGGAGGTGTGGGTGACCGAGTTCGGCTACGACGCCTGCACACCGCAAGCCATGAGCAAGCGCGAGGGCTGGTTTGAGAAACTCAACTGGCAGCCGGTCACCGACACCCAGCAGGCGCAGTATCTGGTTCGCTCCGTCTTCTGCTTTGCCCAGCGCGATGTGGAACGCGCCTACCTCTACTTCTTCAACGATGAGGACAAGCCGAGTGTGCATGCCTCATCCGGCCTGACTCGCCACTTCAAACCCAAGCCCGCTTACTGGGCGATGAAGCATCTGCAGGAGACCTTGGGAGATTTCCGTTTCGACAAGGTCATTCGCCAGGAAGTCGGCAAGATTTACGTTCATCAATACCGCCATCGGGATGAGCCCAAGCTGGCTTGGGTGGTGTGGTCGCCGACGGGAGAAGGTCGCGAGGCCAAGGTGACACTCAAGCAAGTGCCCGGCCGCGTCACCCTCGCTGAGCAAATGCCTCTTGCCGATGGCAATGCACCCAAGGCGGACGGTAAGGCGCTGAAGGACGGCATTGAACTCACGGTGAGCGAGAGCCCGGTCTACTTGATTTTCGAGCCGCGCTGAAAATCGAATTGGTAGGACCAGATTGCGGTGATAAATTGGGTCTTGCGATGAGTTCCATCCACAAAGTTCTCGCTGAAATGGAGAAGACGCAGCCGCGTCGGATGATGGCCAACCGGGTGGTGATGCTCGTACTCGGGGGCATCATCATCGTCGGCATGTTCCTGGTGGTGGGCGAGCTGAACCAGTCGCAGACCGCCGGAAACGAGGACATGGCATCCAGCGAGCACCCGGAAATGGAGATGGCGATGGCAACCCAGGCCAACGAACTTCCCGACGAGGCCATCAGCATCACGGTCACCCTCAACCGCGAGAATCAATGGGTGGTGGCCGACCACGGAGCCCTTGGCATGGATGAGATGCGTGTGCTCTTGGAGCAGAAGAGCGCCCAAGCCGAAGAGGAGGGCCTTCCGAGCGTCCTGCGCGTGCGCATTGCTGGAGATGAATCCGCCAGATATCTGGTCGAGATGCACCGCCTGGCCAAGGAGTGTGGCCTGGATCATGTGAACGTGGTCACCGTCTCGCCAGGCACCTGAAGAAGATGACCCCTTGATTTTCTGACGCTGCGCCTCAAGCTACTCACCATGTGGAAATGCCTCACACCCATACTCGGCGCTCTTCTCCTGAACTCCTGCGCGGTCTCCTCCTTTGACCCAAGTACCGGCGAGGTCCGCACCACGCCGGCCTCCAGCAGCCTGGTGGCCAAGGGCGCGGAACAGTTCCAGCTGATCAAGCGCAAGAAACAGATTTCGCGCAACAGCGCTTACAACGCCCAGGTCCAACGGGTGGCGGCCCGGCTCAAGCCAGTCATCGACATCCCCAATGCCAACTGGGAATTCGTGGTCTTCGAGGACGACACTCCCAATGCCTTTGCCCTGCCCGGTGGCAAGGTCGGGGTGCACACCGGCCTCTTCCAGATCACCCGCAACGATGCCGGCCTGGCTGCCGTGCTAGGCCACGAGATTGCCCACGTGGTGCTCAACCATTCGCAGGAGCGGGTGAACCAGGCGGCAGGACTGGCCATCGGCACCATCGTGCTCGACCAAGTCCTCCGGTCGGGTGGGGCGAGCGATCGCAGCCGCGCGACTGCTGCGACGGGAGCGGCAGCGGCGGGCACCCTGGGAATGGTCCTGCCCCATTCGCGCCGCTCCGAGCTCGAAGCCGACAAACTCGGCACCATCTACATGGCGCGCGCCGGCTACGATCCCGAGGAGGCTGTGGACCTCTGGCAGCGCTTTGCCGCCTGGCGTCAGCGCGAGAAGCAGGGTCAGGCCCCCGAATTCCTGCGCACCCATCCGCTCGACAGCTCGCGCATCCGCGCCCTGCGCGAGTTCCTGCCCGTGGCGCAGAAGCAATACCGGGCTCCTTGAGCCTATCTCCGGACAAGTACAAAACGCGAGTGCTTTTCCCATGGTCACTTCTGCGACGGTGAGTGAAAAGGGGCCATGAGCAAGATCCCACAAGGAGGCACTCGATGAAATTTCGTCACAACGGACTGACCTCATTGGTCTTCATCGCCGCCGCTGCCGGCTACGTGACGTACTTGGGCATGCGGAATGGTGACAGTAAAGTTGCATACGTTGCGGGCGGGATTGCCGCGGGTATCGTGATCGCCACCGCCAGCTACTACCTGCTGCGCTCACTCAAGGGCAGGCTCAAGCTGGAACTCGACCAGAAGAGCGTGGCATCCGGGGAAGCCATCACCGGCAAGCTCCACATCCGGACCAAAAAATCCGTCCATGCCGATCGTCTCTACATCGCCTTGATTGGTCAGCAGCAATGCACCGGCCAGACCCGGAGCACAGGCAGCAACGCCCATTGGGAGGAATTCTACCGTGACGAGCTGGATGTGATGGTGGAACAGAAGCTGCATGCCGGCTACCGGCAGACGGTCGACTTCGAACTGCACGCACCTTTCGAGGGCCAGATCCACGGCGATGCCCATGTCGAGGGAATGGACCCCGAGGAGGTGAAGGCAAGGGTGGAGACCCTTCGCTCCATTGCCAAGGCTTTGGGTGGCCGCAAGCGCTGGCGCATGATTGCCCGGCTTGAAACCAAGGGCGTGGATCTGGCCAACTCCCAGAAGCTCCACGTCAGCTTGAAGTCGGTCTGAACCTGCTCAGACTTCCCGCATCGCCTCTTCCACTGCGGCCTGCAGCTTCATTGCGCCCCGACCACCGAGCTGATGGTCGATGTCCTCGAGGCGCTGGATGAGATCGCGCACCTGCTTGCGCGGCGCGGGACCTCCGGCTGCCTCACAGAAATGGGTGCGGCAGCCAAAGGGCCGGCCCCCATAGATCTGGCAGCGACCGTTTTTGGGATGGAGGAAGGGACAACTGCCGTCCGGCTTGGCTTCCACCTTCTTGCGCCCACTCGCCCGCCAGGCCTTGGCGGCGATCAGCGCTTCGCCCTTGGTCAGGTAAGGGGTATGACCCACCAGCCGGAAGCGGCAGCAGTCGGCGATGCCGGTGCAGTGGCGCTCGAGAGGGCGGTTCTCCCACTCCGCGTAGATAGCGCGGACCTCACGCATGGCGGAGTCGCGCTTCATCACTTCGCAGCCAAGGCTTTCTCGATCGCTTCCACGATTTCCGGGCTGTCGGGTTTCTGGCGCGGCTCAAAACGGGCGATGGCCTTGCCGTCCTTGCCGATGAGAAACTTGCCGAAATTCCAGGTCACCTTGCCGGGAAAGACGCCGTCCTTGCCGGTGAGTGCGGTGTAGAGCGGATGCTGGTTCTCGCCCTTGACCGAGATCTTGGCCATCAGCGGAAAACTCACGGCGAACTTCGTTTCACAGAATTCCTGGATTTCCTCGTGGCTGCCGGGCTCCTGCTTGCCGAAGTCGTTGCAGGGGAAGGCGATGACGGTGAAGCCCTGCTTCCCGTACTTGTCCTGTAGGCCTTCAAGGGCGGCGTACTGTTCGGTCAGCCCGCATCTGGAGGCGGTGTTGACCACCAGCACCACCTTGCCCTTGTAGTCGGCAAGCGAGGTTTTATCGCCCTGGATGGTTTCGAAGGGAATGGCGGTCAGGTCGGCGGCGTGGCTGGTGGCCAGGGTCACGGAGCCGATTCCCAGCAGGCTTTGGAGGAGTCGCATCATGGCCATCAAGCTAGGCGACATTGGAGCCGGCGCAAGCGGGCATCTGCCTACCAGTCCTGAATGTCCTCCTCGGGAAGCTGGTGTTCTTCAATGGAGCAGCCGCCACAGGCCAAGGTCCCGATGGGCGGATAGTTGCGCAGGTAATTGTAGCGCCCGCCCTGCGGACAGACGGGTTCATTCATGTAGCCCTCCGGGCCGAAGATCTCGTTCCAGTTGATGGGCTCGCCCTTTTTGTGTTGGAACATGTTCTGGTGGCCGCGGATGGCCTGCTGGATGTTGCGCTGGTTGAGGATGCACGCGGAGCGGTCGGCCCCCTTCTTCCAGGCGCGGGCACCGACAAAGAGTACGCTGGTGGAGCCCAGGGCCACGGTGGTCACTGCAGCCGTGCCGCCTTCCACGGCAAAGGGCATCTCGGCAATGCCCTCGAGGCCGGTGGGGTGGGCGATCAGGCAGAGCGACCAGGGTTTGTCGGGAGCCAGCTTGTCGACCAGTTTGCCAAGAGCCTTGGCCTCCGGCTCCATCTTTTCGACCAGATCCATCCACTTGCGCGCGGCCTGGGCCACCTCGGGCGAGAGGTAGCATTGCAGGTTGCCGGCCTCCGGGAAGTGGTTGCTGGCAGCTTGGTAGACGGGGTCGCTGGCGAGGCGCTCCAGCTCCCCATCGAGGGAGGCGAGATACTGTTCGGTGCTGGCAATGATGAGGGTGCTGCCATCGATGACTGCAACCGGTTGGCCGAGGCCCGGGGCGGGGGGTACCGGCAATTGCCAGCCCTTGCGGCCGGCGATGTCGATGGCTTCGCCGAGCATGTCGGTGATCATGGGTTTGCAGGCGGTGACCAGAATGGGGTTGAAGCTGGCCTCGATGATCCAGGCTTCGGGAATCACGGGCATATCGGCCATGTCGGTCTCACCCAGTTCGATGCCGATCAGGACCTTGGCCTTGGAGGCCATGAGCAAGTTCTCGAGCGTCATGCCGATGGGCAGCTCCTGACCAAGGGTCTCATCCGCACTTTCGGGCTCGCCCATCATCTCCGCACTGCGGCGCATCTGTCCGGGAATCATGGTGCCATCGACCTGCATCTCCAGTGCGATGTCGGTGGCGGCGCTCAGACGGCTGCCGAGACGGAATGCCTGCGGCTTGCCCATCATTTTGGCGATGTAGCTCTGCTCCTTGGGGCTGTAGCCGTAGTAGCGCATCAACCAGTGGTCGCCGTCGCGGTTCATGCTGCGGCCGCTGGCCACCGTGTTGCACATGCCGCTTTCATCCACCAGCTTGCCGATGTCCAGGTTCTGGGGCAGGCCCATGTCCTCGCCGGACATCTCGGCGAAGTCGAAGACGAGTTCCATCATGCCGACCCAGAACTCGCGCTGCCCTTCGTGATCGCGGTACTTGAGCGACTTCCCGCCGACATCGAGGTGCTTCATGACCTCGTTGAAGTGGGGCGAGGGGTCGGCGACATTGACGGCCAGGCCGTCGCCGCTGGCCGTGCTGGCAGCAGCGGGGGCGGCCGAAGTTGCGTCATCGCTGGGCGCGGAATTTCCCTGCTCGGACTTGCAGGCCGCCAGCGCGAGAGCGGCGAGTGGAAGAAGGAGAATGTTAGGCTTCATGATTTCCGCATCATGCTTGCCCGGAAAGGTAGGTCAAGATCGCGTTGGACCGCGCTCAGTGCACGGTGGGCTTGAGCAGGAAGAGGCCATGGCTGGCGTGGTAGGCGTGCTGCATGTTCATGCGCTTGAGTTCGTGGCCGGCACCCCAGGAGTCCGAGAACAGCAGCTCACCGGTCTTCTCGTTGTAGCCGATGATCATGCGCATGTGGCCACCGGCGGTCTGCGGATTGAGGTTGGGCTTTTCCGGGTAGCGGCCGAGCTCCAGCGACCAGAGCAGGGGGAGGCCTTCATCGATGGCGCGCTTCACGTCCTTGATGAAGTCGCGCTCCTCGTAGGGGTCGCCCACCAGGTATTGGTCGCGCTTCACTTCCACTTCGGTCAGGGGCTTGCCCATGGCGAGAATGTCCAGGCGGGTCTTGAAGCGGTAGTCGATCTGGTCGAGCTCCTTGGCCATGGCCAGGGTGCTGGTGCCGCGCTTGGGATCGGATCCGGCGATCTCGGCAATCTGGTGCATGTCGGCACCAATGCCGTAATACTCGAAGAGGCGTTGCACCGAAGCCGCCACGCAATAGCCCTTGTTGCCCTGATCGACCATGGGCAGGCCCGAAACATAAACGTCTCCCTTGTCGTTCTTCTCGACATTGCGCGGAAGTTCGCTGAGCCGGATGGCCGCGCCGCCGCGGGAGTGGGTCAGCGACTTGGCGAGCATGCCACTGGCCCGCGGGCGCGCCATGCGCAGGCGCAGGAATTCCCGCTCGCCATCGTCAAGCGCTCCTTCGTTGTGCTCGAGCAGGGCGGTGGCCACCTTGGTCGAATTCCACAGGTAGCCCTCGGTCAATAGCCCGTCGGTGGGCTTGGCCCGGCGCTCGCGCGGCTTGATTCCGATGGATTGCCCGAGGGCCTTGCCGATGGTCATGTAGCGCTCCTTGAAGACCTCCTTGGAGATGGGGCCGTTGTCGCCGCGGTTGTAGAAGGAGATGCTGATGAGGTTGAGTTTGCCGTCGGCAAAATCGACAATGGCTTCCTGCACAGGAACCGCCCCCTCGAATGCCGTGAGCTCGATGTTCGCATTGCTGTAGAGATTGGGGACGAGCTTGGCCCGGGTCTTGTCGGCGGTCAGCCAGCGATAGAGCTTGTTTGAACCCTGGCTGAACTGCTTCTCGAATTCGGCCGGCGTCATTTCCCAGCAGCTGGGGGCCTTGATCAAGGGGTCGAGTGAACAGGGAATGGCGTTGGCCATCAGCGGCGAGGCCGACAGGAGCAACAGGCAGAGAAGACGCGCGAACATGAGAGCAGAGTCTAGCCGGTGCCGGGCCGTCATTCAAGTTCGGGCTCATCGTGAGGCGGCCACAGGCACTCGGGAGTGGCCTTGGAGGCACCATTCGGCCAAGCTCTGGCCCTGATGAGCGACGACCCAAGCAGCACCTCAGGGGATTGGAACATGATCTGGATCGGCCTGATCTGCATCCTTGGGTTGCTGGGTTTCTATCTGATCTCGCCCGTCCTCTGCATTTTCCTGCTGGGAGACGTGCCTCCCGCCCTGATGGCCCTCATGAAACCGCTGGAATGGCTGTATTGGAACTTTGGCCCCTACGAGCGTTTCATCGATTGGGGTGCGGGACTTCGTTATCGATAGGCTTGGGAATGACAATGTATCCCTCCGCAGGATTGCCGAAGGCCTGGAAGCTTTCCTCCGACCACGCTCGCGCCGCCACCGCGCAGAGGGCGGCGTCGACGAAGTCGATGTTGGCCAGTTCTGCTTCGCGGATGCCGATCTGGCGCAGCAGGCCGCGGCGCATGGGGGACTTGGGATGGGCACGCAGGAGCTTGCCGGCCAGGGCGCAGGCGACGGCGTGGGGGAAGGTTTCGAGGAGCATCGGCTGCGAGCGCCCCTCGCCACGGTAGAGCGCAAAATGCGGTTCCAGGGCGCGGTAGAGGCCGATGCCGTGATGCACCCAGCGATAGAAATCGCGGTCTCCGGCCACGGCCTCGGTCGGGGTGGAAAAGCAGGAGATCTTTTCGCCATCCAGCCGCAGCTCGCGCTCGGCCTGGCGCGAGCGACCTTCACTCGACCAGGCGCAGGGAGCGTCGATGGCGATGGCGGCGGGCTGGAGATCCAGCGCCCAATCACGCAGGGCCTCGACATCGCCAAAGTGTCTGGGCTCGACCTGCAGGTTCGCTCCCATGGCGACCGCATGAAAGCCCTTGCGCGGAGCGCCGACGTCGATGCCGAGCACGCGGGGTGCGGGCAGGTCGCGTTGCTGGGATTTGGACTTGGCGCTCATGGGTGAATGGGGATTCCACGGTTCACATGGAAATCGCGCAGCGAAACCTTTTTGTGCCAGCCGCGGGATCATTTGGCGTTCCCATCCCCCGGCGGCTTGTTAAGGATGTGCTGTGCCCAGAAACAAACTTCTCCAGCTCCACGAGCGTCTGACTGCCACCGTGTTTGGCGCACAAGAACCCGCCCATCTCCTGCTCACG
The DNA here is from genome assembly GCA_033722655.1 of Akkermansiaceae bacterium. Classification (GTDB taxonomy): domain Bacteria; phylum Verrucomicrobiota; class Verrucomicrobiia; order Verrucomicrobiales; family Akkermansiaceae; genus Luteolibacter. The sequence goes on from JAWVYP010000038.1 coordinate 9,207, forward strand.
GCATTGCTGGCCAGGGGGCATGCCCTGATTGAGGGCCCGCCGGGCATCGGCAAGACCTCCATTGCCCACGCCTTGGCGGCCGGAATTGGCGGCTCCTTCCGGCGCATTCAGTTCACGCCCGACCTGCTGCCCTCCGACATCCTCGGCTACAACCTCTACCGCGCCCACACCAGCGACTTCGAGTTCATCCCCGGTCCGGTTTTTTCGAACTTCGTGCTCGCCGATGAAATCAACCGCACCTCCCCGAGGATCCAGTCCTCCCTGCTTGAGGCCATGAACGAGCACCAGGTGACCATCGACGGAACCACTCGCCAGCTAGAAGAACCCTTCATGGTGGTGGCCACCCAGAACAGCACGACCACCGCAGGCACCTTTCCGCTGCCCGAGCCCCAGCTCGACCGCTTCCTGCTCTCCATTCCCATGGCCCTGCCCAAGCGCGAAATCCAAGAGCAGATCCTCGAGGCCCACGCCACAGGCAAGGTTGGGATAAGCTCCGCGCCGCCCTTGCTCGAACTCGAGGACATCCTCGAATTGCAGGGCCAGGTTCCGGGGCTCACCGTCAGCCCCGAACTCCAGCGCTACGCGATCGACCTCAGCGAAACGCTGCGCCGGCTCGCCGGGGGAGACCACACCGTGTCGGTGCGGGCTTCCATTGCGCTCTTGCGCGCCTCACAGGCCCGGGCGCTGATTGATGGCGAGTCGGCCGTCCTGCCCGAGCATGTCCAGGCCATGTTTCCCCACGTCATGCGCCACCGGGTGCTGTGTGAGGACGGGAGTGATTCCCAAGCCGTGATTGAAAAGACCCTTGAGCAAACCGCAGTCCATTGAGGTGCCGGGGGTGGAGCGCAAGATCACGGGCCACGGTGTGGCGGTGGGCGGTGTCGCTCCCTGCCTGGTGGTCGCCGGCCTGCTCTTCGGTGAGGCAGCGGCGATGGCGCTGGGAGTACTCGGCCTCCTGCTGCTGGGCGCCAGTGCGCTTTTGGCGCCGCGCAACCTGCGCCGCCTCGAGTTGGAGCTGGAATGCTCTTCGCGCTTCTTCGCCACACGCAGCATACCCCTGAACGTGAAACTCGTGAACCCGCGGCGGCTGCTGGATGCCTGGGCGGTCGAGCTAAGCCTGCGCTTTCCCCACGAGGTCGAGCGCAAAGGACGCGCGAACTGGACGCCGGCCCGGGGCGGCACGCAACTGCGCGAGCGGCTGAGCATCCCCGCCCGGGCGAATGTCTCCAAGGTGGAGGTCGAGTTGCACTCCCGCTTTCCCCTGGGGCTGTTTGCGGTGCGGCGCAAGCTCAGCGTGGCCTGCCCGATGATGGTCTACCCACGGCTGATCACGCCGCCCGAATTGCTCTTGGACAGCCTGCAGCCGGACCACCATCCCATCTCGGGTGCGGGGCTGGGCGACCTTTTCGGTGAGCCGCGCGGCATCCGCCTCTATCAGCCCGGCGACAAGGCGACGCGCATCCACCAGCCGGCATCGGCGCGCGCCATCGCCCGCGGTCAGGGCCTGCAGGTGCGCGCCTCGGATCCGCCGGGCTTCCACCCCAGCGCCTGCCGGATCGTCTTCCATTCCGCGGCAAAGGCGGGGGAGATCATCCGCCTCGACCGCTTCGAGCGAGCCCTCTCACTCGCAGCCGGAGCCCTCGCCCACTTCCAAGCCAAGCAGACCAAGCTGGTCTTCCAGGCCGACTTCGCCAACTGGCGTGCCTGTCCCTGCGAGAGCCGCTCGCAATCCATCGCCTGTCATGCGCTGTTGGCGAGCGCCGAGCGCGCCCAGACCAAGCCGCAGCAACTCGCCGAGTTCTTGCAGCAGATTCCGGCCGAGGAGCAACTGGTCATCATTTCGGATTCGCCCGCGGAAAACTGGGCGCATCTCGTCCCGCCCAGCCACCGGGGCGCGGTACTCATCAACATCCGGCAGGTGCGCTTCAAGGGGCGCCGGATGCAACTCCAGGCCCTCAACAACTGATGGCGCCTCCCCTCATCATCCTGATTGCCGCGGCGATCTCGGTCCTGGCCCTCAAGGGCTGGCCCGTCGTCTTGGCGCCCTGGCTTGGCGCCCTGGTCGCCTGGGCCGCCATCCTCTTGGGGCTGGCCGCCATCGCCCTGCGCCAAAGCCCCTCGCGCAGCCCACGATTGAGCCATGTCCGCAGGCCCGGCCCGGTGAAGCGCATGGCAAGCGCGCTGTGGATTTCAATGGCGCTCGGCCTCTGCTATCTGCTGCTGCTGGTCCTGCCGCCCCTCGCTCGCGAGGCCAGCGACTCCCTGACCGAGCTCATGCAGGGTGATGCCGCCGAGACCTTTCCGGAATTCGAGGATGCCGATCCGGCGGCTGGTGGCGACCGGGACCCGTCATCCGGGGAATTTGAAATCGGCACCCGCTACAATCCAGAGGGAGCTTTCATTCCCAAGTCGGCCAGACTGACGGCCTCGGACAAACCGGAAATCAGCTTGATTTTGCCGAACCGCAGGAGTGCCGAGAGTCTGCGCAAGCGCAAGCAACTCTACGTGCATGCCTTCTCTTTCCATGCCTTTGATGGCCAACGCTGGATGGATGGCCGCGGAGCGGACCCGAAGGTCCTGCGCCCCGATGCCGAGGGCTGGATTCAACTCGGCGCCGGCGCGCAAGAGCCCGCCTACCGCTACACCGTCCTGCACCACCTCTACCTTCCCGGAGACAACACGCTGAACACGCTCCAGGGCGTGCAGCGGGTGAAAGTTCCGCAAGTGGCTCAATTGAAATCCGGCACCTGCCTGCTGCCCCCCTTGAGGCGCATGCCCGGCCGCATCTATCAGTATGCAGCGGCCTCGTCTCCGCGCCTCTTCGAGGACCTGCTGGCGGAGTCCGTGCCGGTGGAGGCAGGCGTCACCGACCCGCTCTATCTGGCACCCAGCACGGATGCGGCACTCAAGCTCCAGGTCGAGGAGCTGGCGCAGCGCTTCCAAGGCCAGCCCCAGCTCCAGGAGCGCCTGGTCGCGCTCAAGGAATGGTTTGTCGATTCCGCCGAATACACCACGGAGGTGGATTACCCCGAGGACGGGCGGAGTGCCGTGGGAAGTTTCCTCGCCGAGCCCGAGTCGCGCAAAGGATTTTGTGTCCACTTTGCCAGTGCTACCGCCCTGCTCCTGCGCGAGCTTGGGGTGCCGTCCCGGGTCACCTACGGCTGGGCGGGCGGCGAGTATCACCCGGGATACCATGAGTTCGTGTTTCGCGGCAGCCATGCTCATGCCTGGGCCGAGATCTGGCTCAAGGACCAGGGCTGGGTGGTCTTCGACACCACGCCGCACGAGGCGCGGCCCGAGGCCGAGACCGCGGCTCCCGGAGCCATTCCGCCCACGGCCCAAGCGCGGGCCGATGTCGTGGAGAAGCAATGGAGTGGAGCCACGGGACGTAGCTTGGCCTTCCCCCAGGAATTGCTTTGGGTGCTGCTCGGGCTGGTGGCCTTCTTCCTGCTTACCTTGCTGCTGTCGTTCTTGGGCAGTTTCTCGCCGGGCCATCCGGGCTCGCGTCGGAAAGCGCCCGAAGCGCGCCGGGCATACCTGCAAGTCCTGCAGCAGCTCTGCGCCAAATCGGGCCATCCGAAACCCGAGGGCCGGACCTGGCTCCAACACCTGGCGCAGCTCCGGGGACAGGAAGTCGACATTGCGCATGCCGAGGAGTTGATCGCCTACCACTATGAGGTGGCTTACCGCGGGTCGCCGCGGGACCGGCGGCTTGAGAAGCGCCTCTGCCGTCAGCTGGAAGCCCGGTGAAGATTACGGGTCATCCCCGCTTTGCAATGCCTCCAATTGCAGGCGGAACTCCTGCTTTTCAGGGTGCAATTCAAGGGCCCGGCGCAGCGCACGGGCCGCCGCATCAGTCCGGGCATGCTTCAGATTGGCGTCCACCAGCACCTGGATGGCTTCGATGTGCTGGTCGGCATTGGGCTCGCGCAAGAGGGGCAGCAGGATCTCGTGAACCTGCTCGGGCCTGCCCCCTCCCAGCATGACGGCCTTGCCGAGATTCAGGCGCGAGTAGTCGTGGATGAAGGAGCCGGAGTAGCTGCGCTTGAGGACTTGGGTAAAATGATTTTGCGCTTTCTCCGGCTCTCCCTGTTCAAGCGCGATGGTGCCGAGCACCAAGTAGCTGGCGGGGCTCCAGGGCCCTCCTTCACGCGCGAGATTGGCATAGAGCTTGGCTTGCTCCAGTTGCCCACTGACCAGCAACTCCTGGGCAATGGCGGTTTGCAGCTGATACTGGTAGGGGCGTGTGGCCTCGGCGTGGAGGTAGAGCTTGAGGGGGTCGTCCCAAAGGCCGGCCTGGAACCAAAAGAGCGGAACCATGGCCAGTCGCCAGATGATGACCATGCCCAATGCGCATGCGACCGCCCTTCTGCGCGCGGCCTTGGCTGGGCCCATGGCCTGCTTCAGGAAATCCAGCAGCCACCGGAGGATTCCGACCAGGGCCATCACCAGGCCGATGCTGGGCAGCATCAGGTAGTAATCGACGATGGGCCCGTTCCACACGGGAATCAGGTTGGAGGTCGGAAAGCTCGCGACCAGGAACCAGAGGACGCCGATCGCAATCAGGGGGCGGCGCTTCCAGGCCAACCCGCATGCGGCAATCATCACCAGCAACCAGACCCACGCGGCAGCCAAGTGCATGGGCGATGCCGATTTTGCCCAGACGTAGGTGCCGAGGAATTCCAACCGGCCGAAGGGCATGAGCCACATCGTGAAATGCTTCCACAGGAACCACGGGGCGGACAGGGTCATGTGCCAGGCCTCCAGATCGGGTGAAAAGGAGGAGTTGCGTTCTTCGAAAGAGAGCGTGGCTCCGAGGGCATTGCGCACGATGAGATAGGCGAGGGTCACCAAGCCCAGGGCGGCGTAGCGGAGTATGGCATCGCGCGATAAAATAGTTCGCCGCCGGAGCAGGTCCACCAGCACGCAGAGTCCGGGGACGGCCAAGGCGGTTTCGTAGGAAAGCTGGGAGATGAAGAGCAGCAAGCAGGCGAGCGCAGACCATCCC
>JAWVYP010000039.1:0-14158 GCA_033722655.1 Akkermansiaceae bacterium
CTGCTTGGAGAGTTCAATGCACTGCTTCCAAATCTCGAGGTTCTCTTCGTCACCCGCCTGCAGTTTGACCAGTTCCGCCTTGCAGTCTTGAAGAACATCATCGTCCTCCGAGCATACGGCGTTTACTTCACGATAAGCCTCCACAAGCGTGCCGACAGGGTCCGTCTCGAGGCCTGCTTTGAACTCTTCCGGCTCGTGTTCCATCTTCGCTTTCCAGCCACGAAGAATCATGCCGAACTGGGTACCCCAGTCGCCGATGTGGTTGTCGGCAATGACTTTGAATCCCAGAAAGCGCGCAATGCGGCAGAGCGAGTCGCCGATGATGGTCGAGCGGATGTGGCCGACGTGCATGGGCTTGGCGACGTTGGGCGCGGAAAAGTCGATGACCACGGTTTGACCCTCGCCCACGGCGGGAGCGCCGAGTTGCGGGTCGCCAAGCAGCGCCTTGGCGTGGCTGGCGTAGGCCTCGGGCAGGATGCGGAAATTGATGAAGCCGGGACCGGCGATCTCGGCGGTGGCCAGTCCCTCGAGGTCGAGCGCATCGATGATGTCCTGGGCGAGTTGGCGCGGATTGGTCTTGCGCTGCTTGGCCAACCTCATGGCGGCGTTGCTCTGGTAATCGCCAAAACGCAGGTCGGCAGCCGGAGTGACCGGGGCCTTGCTTGCTTCACCGAGAACCTGTTCGAGTGCGGAGGAGAGCCGGCTTTCGAGTTCCTGGAGCAGGGTCATGACGGACGGGCAGGGGGAGGAGGCAGGATGTGCTTGGTGGTATCCCGGGATGGCTTGCAGCTGAGGATCTCGAGAATCTCCTTCTTTGACTTGGCGAGGCCGAGTACGCGGCGGACCTCGCAGTTGGTGAAGAGCTTGGCGATGGCGGACAGGGTGAAGAGGTGCAGTTGGTAGTCCTTACTCGGGACGATGAAGAGAATGATGTAGTGGACCGGCTCGTTGTCGATGGCCTGGAAGTCGATGCCATTGGTGGAGCGGCCGAAGATGGTCACGACCTCATTGATTTCATCCGAGAAGGTGTGCGGGATGGCAACACCCGAGCCGATGCCGGTGCTGACCTGCTGTTCCCGTTCCCACAGGGCGTGCAGGACGGGCTCATACAGCTCGACGGGCAGCCGCCCGATGCTCACCAAATGATCGACCAGTTCGATGAGAGCGGGCCAAAGCTCGGTTGCCTGCATGTCCATGACAATGCGGTCGGCGTCGAGCAATTGGGCAAGCTTCATGATCGTTGTAAAAGAGGCTGGATCCCTTGTGGAATCAAGCTTGGTAGAGGGATTTGGTATCGGCCGGGAGAAGGGTTTGCAAGATGTTTTCATCCCGGGGAAACCCGCTTGCTCCAAAAGAAAACCCCCGCGCCGAGGCTCTCGGGCGGGGGTGGAATCGGTTTGGACCCGGGGAAATGGGCAGAACGCAGGCTCAGTCCTGCTTGGGTTTCTGCTCTTCGGGCAGGGCTGCCTCTTCAGGCGTTTCGGCAGCCGCCGCGGCCTCCTTGACGGGCTGATCCTGAGGCTCTGCCTCTTCTTCCCTGGTCTCTGCGGGGAGGGGGGCCAGCTCGACGTCGTCGGCCTTGATTTCCTGGGTGGGCTCCTGGTCCTCGTCGGGCTGCTCGTCCTTGTTCTTGGCGCCAGAGACGGTCATGTAGCGGCCCATGAAGGGTTGGTCGTGAAGGACTTCGACCGATCGCATGGCGTCGTCCTTGTTGATCATCTCGACAAAGCCGTAACCCTTGGAGCGGTGGGTGTTGCGGTTGTAGACGATCTCCACGCGGCGAACATTGCCGACACCCTTGAAGAGCTCTTTGAGGTCTTCCTCGGTGGTGTCATAGGATAGGTTGCCGACATACACGCGGGAGGACTGGACGGTGGATGGGTCGCCTCCTTTGCGCGGTTTTTTGTTGGCGCGCTTGCGGGTGGAATCGGCCTTGGGTTTCTCTTCGCGCTCCTTGCTGCGGGCATTGCGGGTGTTGGACTTGGGAGCGCCCTTGTCGGCTTTCTTGCCCTTGCCCTTAGCCTTGCCCTTTCTCTTGTTCGGATCCTCGTAGAGACCCAGGGCGATGAGTGCCTTTTGCCACCAACTCAGCGGGATGGGCTGGCGGCGGGGACGACGGCGCTTTCCGCTGCCTCCCTTCTTGTCGCCTTGCTGGCGCCCGGATTGGTTGGAGTTCTTGTTACGGTTGGGGTTGTTGTTGCGGTTCTTGCCGCCTCTGCGGCGGCGTCTGCGTTGTCCCGACTTGCGGGGTGTATCGGTGGTGTTGGACATGGTGTCGCGGGGTGGTGTTGACGGGCCGGTCCGGCGCAGGGGGCTCGGGCGAATCCCGTATCTGCAGTCGGTGGACTGGGAGCCAGCAGGTGCGATTCCCGACGAAAACGGCTTTCTGTTACCGCGCGGCCGGCTCCTCCGAGCTTGGCCGCTTCATCAGGGCATCGGACCGGCTTGCGCCGCCGCCCGTAGGCAGGGAATCCAGAGCGCCCCCTCGCGCTCAATCCGTCTCATCGCCTGTAAGAAGCGGTCAGCAACGGTGCGCGGCGGGGCAACACGTGAAGGTCTGCCTGCGCGCAAGCTAGGGGCTATCAGGCCGATGGCAAGAATGGAAGCCGGTGGAAATGACCGCGAACCTCACTTCAGACCTTGAAATGCAACATAACCAATTGGTCGTTAGTCATTTGCATGATTATTTTTTGAGTTCCTTGGCGAAGCGGGACACATAGTTGTCGTTGCTCTTGGACAGCAGATCGAGGGTCTCCTCAGGGATCTTGTTGTCCAAACCCAGAGATCTTAGGCTGTTGATGGCGGCCAGTTTGGCCATGTCCGGGCTGTTTTTGCTCAACTCGGAAATCAGCAGTTCGGTTTGATCCTTACCCATGCGATGAAGTGCATGGGCTGCGGTGATGCGGATGCCGGCGACGGGATCCTTGGTCAGCTCCAAGAGCTCCTTTTCTGCCTGTTGGGCGTCATTGCCCAATACCACACAAGCGTGGGCCGCCCAGTAGCGGGTGAGCATGTCTTCGGACTTCATGGCAGTCTTGAAGCTGTCCAGATATCCTGGATCTCCGGATGTGGCATGGAAGGCAAGTTCGACTAGGGCAGGCAGATCCTTGCGCTTCACGAGCACGCTGGAAACCGGCTGATCGCCTGCGAAAGGTTCGAACAGCGACTCGGGAACGATGCCGGTGTCACGCGCCTCAATCATTTTGGCAATGAGGGCTTTGCGCATTTTGGCGAGTTGTTCGCCGTGCTCCTTCTTGCCGGCGAGGTTGTCGATCTCCCATGGGTCATTCTTGGTGTCGAAAAGTTCCTGAATCGGCTGGGGCGTTTCCCACATGCGGGCGTGCTCCGGCTTCAATTTGCCTTCCTGCCATGCCTTGCGGTATCCGACCCAACCTTGTTGTCCGAACTGGTAGAAGGAATAGGGTGCAGCGGGGAGGTGAGGCGTGAAGCGGTGGATGTATTTCCAGCGGCCGTCAGTGATCCCGCGGCGCATGCCGTTGATTTCGTCAAAGCGGTCGCCATAGAGGAAGACCATCTCGTCCTCCTTGGGTTCGACGCGCTTTTCGCCAAGGAAAGCGCGTCCCTGCATTTGCTCCGGTTTGTCTTGGCCGATGAGCGAGAGCAGGGTGGGAGCGAGGTCAACGAAGGCGACCGGTTCCTCGGGATTGCTGCCAGCTTTGAAGGGGGAGAGGTGAGCCCACTTTTCCGGGAAGTGGACGATCATCGGGATCTTGACCCCTGTGTTCTTCAGGTAGCGCTTGCCGCGTGGCAGGATGCCGCCGTGATCGGCGTAGTAGAAGACGATGGTATCCTCAGTCTGACCCTTGCTCTCCAACTCGTCGAGCAGCTTGCCGACCTCACTGTCCATGCCCGTGATGATGTCGTGGTAATGGGCGAGATCGGAGCGAATCTCGGGAAGGTCGGGCAGGTAGGGAGGAACAATGACGTCCTCGGGTTTGATCTGGGTCTGGCCCTTCTTCTTTTTCCTGCTGAAGAGTGAGCTCTCGTGCGAGTTGAAAATGTTGTGCACGTGGAAGAAGGGTTGGCCTTCCTTGCGGTTCTTGTAGTGGGCTTTGCCGCTGCCGCAGGCGTCCCAGATCGCCTTGTCGTTGCCTTTGATGTTGTAGTCGGTCTTGGAGCGATTGGTGCAGAAGTAGCCGGCTTCCTTCAGATAGTGCACGTAGGGCTTGAATTTCTCCTCGATGGGGTAACGGCTGCGCATGTGCTGGGTGCCCATGGTGGGGGCGTAGGCGCCGATGAGGATGGTCGAACGGGCCACCGCACAGACCGGGGAGTTGGAATAGGCGTTCTGGAAGCGGATGCCCTTGGCGGCGAGGGCGTCCAGATTCGGCGTCTTGACCTGCGGGTTGCCGTAACAGCCCAGCCAGTGGGAGGCGTTGTCCTCGGAGGTGATCCAGAGGATGTTGGGTTTGTCGGCGGCGTGCAGGCTCAGGGAGCCGAGAAGGAAGAACAGGGAAATCAGGGACTTCATGAGGCTAGGCATACGGAGTGGATGACCGGGAGTCGATCAACCTTTTGCCATCGCGTCTGCACCTCAAAGGGTGAAAGGCTTCATTCGGCCAACTGCGCTTTCCACCGCGCAATTTCGGCTATCACGTTGCCAATGGAGGGCGCGCCGGGGTTGGTGCGGGACTTGAGCGCCACGTTCACCGAGAAGACCTCCTTGGCATCCGCACCAAAGGCTTCGTCAATCTGGGGCAGGTCCAGTTGGTCCAGCGGGGTCTTGCTGGCGATGGATTCGGCGACGGCCTTGCCCACCAGTTCGTGCGCACTGCGGAAGGGCACGCCCTTCTTGACCAGGTAGTCGGCCAGATCGGTGGCGAGCAGCATGGGGTCGGAGGCGGCCTGCTTGCAGGTGTCCTCGTTGATCTCCATGGCGGCAATCATCTCGGTGTTCACGGCAAGGGTGAGCTTGAGGTTGTCGATGGAGTCGAAGAGCGGCGGCTTGTCTTCCTGCAGGTCGCGGTTGTAGGTCAGCGGCAGTCCCTTGATGGCCACCAGCAGGTTGGTGAGGTTGCCGATGAAGCGACCGGTCTTGCCGCGGGTGATTTCGCAGACGTCCGGGTTCTTCTTCTGCGGCATCAGCGAGGAGCCGGTGGTGTGGGCGTCCGAGAGCGTGGCGAAGCCGAACTCCGCCGAGCACCAGAGAATGAGGTCCTCGCTGAGTCGCGAGAGGTGGGCACCGTTGAGGGCGATCACAAAGAGCAACTCGGCGATGTAATCGCGGTCGGCGATGGCATCCATGGAGTTGGTGGTGACCTTGTCGAAGCCGAGTTCCTGGGCGATCGCATCGCGGTCGAGATTGATGGTCGAGCCGGCGAGCGCACCCGAGCCGAGGGGTGAAACGTTGAGCCGCTTGCGGCAGTCAGTGAGCCGTGACTTGTCGCGCTCGAGCATCTCGACGTAGGCGAGCAGGTGGTGGCCCACGGTGACCGGTTGGCCGCGTTGCAGGTGGGTGTAGCCGGGGATGGTGGTTTGCGCGTAGGTGTCGGCGCGATCGAGCAGGGCCTGCTGCAAGTCGGTGCAGGCCTCGATGAGCAAATCGATTTCGGTGCGGCAGTAGAGCCGGGTGTCGGTGGCGACCTGGTCGTTGCGCGAACGCGCGGCGTGGAGCTTCGCGCCGGTGGGGCCGATGCGCTCGGTAAGTTCGGCCTCGATGTTCATGTGGATGTCCTCGAGTGAGGTTTTGAACTCGAAGTTGCCGGCTTCGATGTCGGCTTCGATCTGCTTGAGGCCGGCCTCGATCTTGATGAACTCCGACTCGTCGAGCAGGCCGGCTTCCATCTGCGCCCGGGCGTGGGCAATCGAGCCCGCCACGTCGTGCGCGAAGAGGCGCCAGTCGTAGGTGATGGATTCACCGAATTGTTCGACGAGCGAGGAGGTGTCTTTGGCGAAGCGGCCTTTCCACATGATGCTGTTGCTGGGTTGGCCGGCCGGAAGCGGCACGGCTGTGGAATTTCAACCCGCAGCCGGCAGCTTGTCCATGCCTGAAGCCGGCCACGCTGCAAAAACGCCCCAGACCCGGTCAATGACTCACCGGATATCCGCCTTGGCCAGTCGTCGCGCCATTTGTGGAAACAACAGCAGGTGCAGGGGCAGGACCATGAGCCAATAGAGGCGGCCCAGCAGGCCCTGCGGGCGGAAGGTCGCCCGCTGCCGCAACATGGGGCCCTCTTGATCGTCCTCGATGGAAAATTCGAGCCAGGCCTCACCGGGCAGTTTCATTTCCGCGTAGAGAATCAGCCTTCCATGCTCGCGGTCCGCCAGCAGGACCCGCCAGAAATCCAGGGCTTCGCCCGCCCGCAATTCCGTCGGATGGCGCCGGCCGCGACGGATGCCGATGCCGCCAAACCACTTGTCGATGGTGCCGCGCAATTTCCAGGCCCAGTTCATCGAGGGCCAGCCCTGGTCGCCGCCGACCGACCACAGGGAATCGATGACCTCGTCCTTGGGCGCTTTCAGTGGGGCGACCTGCTGATCGTGAAGCACGCCGTGCTCGGGCACCTTGACGGCGCGAAAAAGCTTGGGCGAGAGGGTGCCCGAGGTCAGGGAGTCCATCCAGCTCGAGGGTACGTGGTTCTGGGCGATCTTTTCCAGTGCGAGTTCCACGGCGCGCTCGTAGCTGAGCAAGTCCTGCGGGATGAGCTCGCGGATCTTGCCATCCTTGCAGACCGTCTCATGGGTCAGCGAATCGACCAGCGCCCGCGCGAGGGGGAAGGAGGTGGTGGTCAGCAGACAGAGCCAGCCGGAGGAGAGGCGTGGGCTGAGCACCGGGGTGGGAATGAAGAAGCGGCGCAGGCCCCGGATCTCGGCATAGCGCTTGATGAGTTCGAGGTAACTCATCACCTCCGGGCCTCCGATGTCGAAGCGGCGGTTGTCGCTGGCGGGCTGGAGGGCAACTCCGATGAGGTAGTTGATCACGTTGCGAATGGCGATGGGTTGGCAGCGGGTGTGGACCCAGCGCGGGGTGATCATCACCGGCAGCTTTTCGCTCAGGTCGCGCACGATCTCAAACGAGCCCGAACCCGAACCCACGATGATGGAGGCGCGCAGGGCGGTCAGGGGAACCGGACACTGCTCGAGAATCTCTTCCACCTTGATTCTGGAGGCCAGATGTTCGGAGAGTTCCCGCGACTCCTCGACCAGTCCGCCCAGATAAATCAGGTGCTTCCATTGCAGCTGCTCGGCGCGCTTCGCAAAGTTTTCGGCGCAGCGGGCTTCGCGCTGCTTGAAGCCGTCGCCCGAACTCATGGAGTGGATCAGGTAGTAGGCGGCGTCGACTTCCTCAGGCAGGTCCTTGAGGGTGTTGTGTTCGAGGAAGTCGGCCTCCACGACGCGGAAGCGATTCCCGGCGTCACTGAAGGTTTCGTCATCAAAGCGCTGCTTGTCGCGCACCGTTGCCGTGACCTCATGGTCTTCGTTGAGCAAGCCGCGGATGAGGCGCTTGCCGATGTAGCCATTTGCTCCGGTGACCAGAAAATGCACGGCCCATCCTATCACGGATGGGGCAGGCTGCATGGGAAAATGATGAGAGCCGCTTCCAGCTCAGGGAGTGATCTCGACTTCGATGGTGAGCGAGTCTGCGGCGGGAAGCGTCAGCCGCAGGTCGCGATAGTCCCGGTTGTCGTTCTCGATTTCGAGCGGGGGTTTGGCTTCTGTCACACTCCACGTGCCTACCTCGCCATGGCGTTGAAGTCGGATCGATTTGCCCTGCTTGCGAAGCGTGACCTGGTCGCCATCGATCTCGCATTCGGCATCGGTGATGACGCGCCAGATGACTTCGCCTTCGGGTAGGGTGATGTCGTCGCGGATGCGGGTGACGCCGGTTCTTGGGTTGAAGTCCGCCCTGCGGATGACCCGCTTGGCATCATCGGCGTAGGCCTTGCTGAGGTCGAGTATGACAAAGGGTTTCCTCTCGGTGGAGGAGTCGGTGATGGGGCAGGGCTTGCAATCGGCATCCTGCAGGCCGCCGTTGATCTCAAGCGTGTTGTGCGAGCGATTCTGCAACCGGTAATAGGTGAAGCGTTCCTCACGGAAGTAACCGGGCATGTTGTAGTTGTCTCCGCCGAGGTCGTGGATCCAGCGCATGCCGTGGGCGTCGTAACAGAAGGAGCCGACATCCATGTGGCCGTGACCGCCAAGGGGGGTGCCGCCCTTGATGGCGAGCCAAATGGCGCGATTGTCCCAGGAGGTGCGAAAAATGGCTGCGGATTGCTCGCCGCGCAAGACCGCGTGCAGGGCAAGAGGCTCGGCGCTCTCAACCTTTTCAGGCAACCACAGGAGGCTGAGTGGAGAGCTGCGAAAGGACAGGGTCTGATCCTCGGGATCCAGGCAGCGGGCGATCACCTGGCGGCAATCCCGGCTCTGCGCCGCGTTGTCGAAGTGGGAGGCAATCCAGGCCTGGGCGGGGGACTTGCCGGAGACCTGGGCCTTGCCATCCGAGAAGTTGAAGGGGATGCGGGTGGGCCCGTGCAGGTGGATCATGCAGGTGCCGCTTTGTTCGAGTCGGTCCGGAATTGGGGCTTCGTCTCCCAACGCAGCCACGGCGGCGGCAAACATGACGTGGTAGTTCGTGCCGTAATGCCAATAGCCCGGACCTTCGGGGTAGAGGCCATCGGGCTGGTAGAAATGATTGCAACGCGAGAGCAGGTCGGAACAATCGCGGATGAGTCCACTGCTGAGTTCGTCGCCTGCAATCTGAACGGCGATGGCGGCCAGGCCGATGCCGCTGCCGCAAACTTGGGCCCAGTTGTTGCGGGCCTCGTTCCACCAGATGTTGGTATCGATCAATTTGCGGGCGGGTCGCAGTGCCTTGTCGCGGATGGAGGTCTCGCACATGCGTTTCTGGTCGGGAGTGAGGGCCGGGTGAAACCAGTCGTAACCAAGTGCCACGGCCAATGCCATTTCGGCGGTGTCGAGAAAGTGGGACGGGTTCCAGTCCTTCATTGCGCAGGCGGCTTCGAGTTCGTGCATGCCCCGCTCGAGGTATTTCCTCTCACCGGTGAAGCGCCAGGCCCAGGCGCAGTGCAGGATCTGGTGGAGGGCGAGGCGGGATTCGCGCAGGAGGCGGCGACCATCGTGGATGACGTGTTCGGCAGTGCGCCTTCGGAGGATCTCATCGGCCTCGCGCAGAATGGCCTGCTGCATGGCCTTGGCCAGGGGATCTCGCTGGATCCTGAGTTCGACCTGCCGCTGATGCGCCTCATCCATCCACAGGCGTGGGTGGGCCCGCTCGGCGAACTGGGCGGGGAGCAAGGGGGCGAGCAGCAGGCTGATCACGGCGAGATGCAGTCTCATCGCAATTGCTTACGCGGATTGGATCGGGATTCATACGGGCCGAGGCCGGGCTTGATCCCGGCGCGCGGGAGTTTATCTTGTGATGTCCATGAGTGATTTCGAAGACAAGGTGCACAAGGCCCTGGCCAACCCCCTCAACCAGGGAGAGATGAACGATGCGGACTCGGTCGGCACGGTCGGCTCTCCCGAATGTGGCGACATGCTCAGGATGTGGCTCAAGTTCAAGGAGAAGGACGGCAAGAAGGTCATCGACCGCGCCTCCTTCCAGGCCTTCGGCTGCCAGACGGCCATTGCAGTGGCCTCAATGGCGACCGAGTTGCTCAAAGGCAAGACTCCCGATGAGGCCAAGGCGCTCAGTGCGAATGAGCTCAGCGGTGAGCTCGGCAGTCTGCCACCGATGAAGATTCACTGCGGCGAGTTGGTCGAGGGAGCGCTGCGCAATGCACTGGGTGGTGAGGAGGAAGGTGGTGCTCCCACTGTGGATGCGGCGCCCACCTTGAGTGCTGACATGCAGGCCAAGCCCAAGGGGGGCATCCGCATCGTGCCGCTTGCGGACGAAGAATCGTGAACAGGTAAAGTTCAAAAAAGTCTGCAACTCTTGATAGTTCCAAGGGTTTTAACATTGCGCCTTTCCCTCCGAGCAGTGTTGACTGTGCACTCAACCCAAGCCTTTTTTCGTGATCGAACTCCAAGACGTCTGCTTCACCATCCAGAAGGATGGCGAGGATATCAACCTGGTGAACCAGGTGTCACTCAAGGTTCCCAAGGGCCACTTCATGGCCATTGTCGGTCCCTCCGGCTGCGGCAAGACGACCTTGCTCAAGACCATCGCCGGTCTCAATCCCGAGTCTGCCGGCTCCCTGATCTGGGAGGGACGCAATCTTTCCGAAGAGGAAGACTTCGAACCGACTGAAATCGGCTACGTTCCCCAGTTCTCCATCGCCTACGATCCGCTCACCGTCGACGAGTCCATCGAGGCAGCCACCCGCCTGCGCGTCAAGACGGGCAACGCCTCCGAACTGGACCGGCGCATCGACCGGGTGCTCGATGAAACCGGCCTCACCGCCATTGCCGACCGCAAGGTGAAAGTGCTCTCGGGTGGTCAGAAGCGCCGCCTTGGTCTTGCGATGGAACTGGTTTCCGACCCGCGGCTGCTGCTTTGCGACGAGGTGACCTCGGGCCTGGACCCGCGCTCGGAGCGCGAGATCGTCCGTCTGCTCCACGACTTGTCGCGCAAGGACGGTCGCATCGTCATGTCGGTCACCCATTCGCTGGCCCACCTCGAACTCTACGACTCGGTGCTGGTGCTCCACGAAGGCTCGGTCGCCTTCCACGGCCCTCCCGAGCAGATGACCCACTACTTCTCGGTCAATGACACCGAGGAAGTTTACCCGCGCCTCGCCTCCCAGCGGGGAGAGCGCTGGATGGCCTCCTGGAACAAGCATCACGAGTCCTACGGGGAGATGATGATGAAGAAGCGCCAGAAGCTGATCGCCAGTGGCAGCTTGCACGTTCCCGAGGAGCCGGTGCCTGAGAATCGAAAAGACCAACAGGAGAAATCGGCCAAGAAGGCCGATAAAAAGGCGGCCACCACCAAGAAGACCATGCCGGCCGAGGATGGATCGGCCCTGTCCGAGAAGGACCGGCCCAAGCCGCCCCAAGAAACCATTCCGCTGGTCACCAAGGCCCTGCCCCTGCCCGGATTCTTCAGCCAGTTCTCGACCCTGCTATCGCGGCGTTGGCGCATCTTCTTCCGCGACCGCACCCAGGTGCTGCTCCAACTCGCCATCCTGATCATCTTTCCCATCGTCGTCACACTCTTCGTCGGCAACCTGCCCGATAGCAACAAGCGCCATTCGGAGATGCACGCCGACAATGTCGTGGAGGCCATCACCGATAAGATCGAGGTCAAGGAGAACCAGGCCAAGTTGGGATCGGCGGCTTCAGGCATCATCATGTTCCAGGTGATCCTGCTTGCCCTGATGGGCTCCAACAACGGGGCGCGTGAAATTGCGGGCGAGCGCCAAGTGTTTGAAAAGGAGAAGTTCGGGGGACTGCGGCCATCGGCCTACATTGCCTCCAAGGTCGTGTTCCTGGCCTGCTTGGTGCTCACCCAATCGCTCTACATGACTTTCTACGTGGAGCTTGCCGGCTACGAATTTTCGGGCGATTTGGTCGATCTGGCCATGTTCATGGTCATGATCAATGCCGCGATGACCGCGATCTGTTTGGCCATCTCGGCCCTGATGCGCACCGCCGAGCAGGCCTCGCTGCTCTCCATCTACCTGGTGGGCTTCCAGTTGCCGCTCTCTGGCGCGGTGCTGGCCCTACCCCAGTATCTGGAGCCCTTCGTGCGGCCTTTCATCTCCGCCTATTGGGCCTGGTCGGGCTCGGTGCAGGCCATGTCGGATTTCACGAAAGGGGCCGTGGAATCGGTCATTGATACCAGCCTGTCGCTGCCGCAGACCTGCATGGCGGTATTGGCTGTGCACTGTGCCGTGGCCCTGATTGCCGCCTTTGCCGGTGCCTGCCGACCTCAATGGGATTGATGGCTGAGCGATTCCATTCCTTGCCAATCCCGAACCCGGCGGCTTTGGACTCGATTTCTGGAAATCGAGGTTCCAGTATGAAAGCATCCGTTCCGGAAATGTCGCAACTCTCCGACATTTCCGGGGTTTCATCCATCTCCCAGAAAACTTAAATCATGGCTCGACGCGCAAGTTCAGGACTCAATCCAGGCATCATTCTGGGGGCGGTGGTATTGCTGGGGGCGGTGATCCTTGTCGGCAAATTGATTCTCGATCGGGAAACGCTTGCCTTCGGCGACACTGCGCGGCTCCCGATTGAGGATTTCATGCAGAACGGCAATGCCCTGCGCGAGAACGTCTACGTGGTCGAGGGCGAAATCGACGAAAAGCTCCAGATTACCAGTCATGGCCAGCTTCTGAGCGTGCGCGTGATCGATTCCACGGGTTCCCCTGGCGATGATTTCGTCGGGGTCCAGATTCCCTCGAGCCTGGCCAACGACCACAACATCGAAATGCGCCAGAAGTACGCCTTCAAAGTCAAAATCGAGAGGGGCGGCATTGCGGTCGCCTCCGCCATCAAACGTCTCTGAAACATTCCCATGAAGCTGCAGATCCTCATCGCCCTTGCGCTTGCCGCCGGACTCCAGGCCCAGGTCTACACGCCGCCGGCGGGTGGCAACTCTGCCCCCGTCAATCCCGTGGCACAGGATGTCGCCAGCAATCCCAAGCAGCAACAAGGTGCCAACCCTCTCGGCCAGGAGATTCCCCTGCTCGATCCCGCCGCCGAGACCATCAAGGTCGGCGGCGTCGTTATTCCGCTGGGAGACAACCGCCTGCTCAAGGCTGGTTTTGAGAAATACCTCAGCCAGCCGCCCGAGAATTCGGATGAGGCCAAGGAATACCGCCAGAACATCGACCAGATCCTGGCCACCGTCTCTCCCTTCCGCGAGGGTGGGCCGAATTTGCACAAGGCCTTCAAGATGCTGCCCTCGGCCGCTACCTACCCGGGGGACTCCAACCTCTGCATGTCACTGGCCGAGTCGATCTACACCGCCATGTTGGCCAAGCAGGACAACGAGGGCATCAAGCGCCTCAGCCGCGAGCTGAAAAAGGAAAAGGAGGAGTTGAAGCGCAAGGCGGACTGGATTGCCAAACACGAGCGCGACAACCGCCTGGGCACGACCCGTCGCTCCGGCACCGGCGATGCCGGCGAGGGCAATGGCCAGGCGAGGGATGTGGGCCGTGGAGTCAATTCGCTGCGCTACCAGGACAGCCTCAAGCGCATCGCCGAAATCGAGGGATTGAGGGTTTCCAACCGGGCGATGACCGAAGCGCAGACCCTGCAAACCAAGGCCCAGTACCAGGTCAACATGATCCAATGGTTCACCCAGCGCCGCTTCGAACACGTGTTGATGGCATCGCGTTTTTACAACCAGATCTGGAGGGACGGAGATGCCACGCTGCGCATCAACAAGGATTCCGACCTGGCCAAGATCTTCACCGACTCGGTGGGGGTCAGTCCGACCGTGGCTTCACTCGATTCCCTGTCCAGCGAGGCCATCCGGCAAACCGCCAAATACATCGATGCCTTCAACATGTTGATGGAGCAGGGTGACCTTCACACCGCGACCCAGCGCCTGATGGAGGCCTACGCCCTCGGCGAATACCTGGCTCCGGTGGCCACTCTGGAATGGAAGAAGAAACGCCAGGTGCTGGATTACTACCGCGATTACAACAATCTGTTCGGTGCCATGCAGGCCCGTGATTACGTCAAGGCCAAGGAACTTGCAGACTCCCTCAAGCAGCGGGCGCAGGATTTTCCTTCCTCCAAGGTCGACTCGGCCATCGCTGGCTACACCATGACCGCAAACCTTCTCGTCGAGCAGGCCAAGGGGCTCCTGCTGGCCCGTGAGCAGGAAAAGGCGGCCGAGAAGATCAAGCAGGCTGCGGAAATCTGGCCGACCAATCCCAAACTCGAGGAATTCAACGACCTCATCGGCAACACCAGCCAGTTTGTGATGATCCGCAACGACTTTGACCGCCTGCTCAACGAAAAGAGATATCGGGAGATTCTTGCTCGCCAATACGAGATCGCACCGGTGGTGAAAGGGGATCCGGCCCGGGAGTCTGCCTTCAACGAAATCATGACCAACCTGAAGGAGATCGAAATGGCCCTTGGCCAAGCCAGGGAATTCAGCGAAGCCGGTCAGAAATACGCTGCATGGGAGCAACTCGCAGAGATCCGCGAGCGCTTCCCGGACGATCCCAAGCTCGGCCGCCAACTCGAACTGCTGGCCCCCGAGGTCGCGGAC
>JAWVYP010000040.1:0-14071 GCA_033722655.1 Akkermansiaceae bacterium
CACGGACGCAGCAACCGAAACCAACACAACGATAATGCAAAACTACTGCAAAACCATTGGCGCCCTGGCCGCTGCCTCCGCCCTCGTGGCTGGCACTGCCAAGGCAGAAATCGAGCACTCCATCAACGGAGGCTATCACAACGAATACCTGTTCCGCGGTATCCAACAAGGTGGTGACATGGTCACGACCGGCTACGACATCGCCGGCGGCACTTCCATGTTCGACCTCAGCGCCGGCGTCTGGCACGCCGACTACGACACCTCCGGTGGCAACCTGACCGAAACCGACGTTTACGGTGAAGTGGGTTACGACCTCGGATTCGCTGAAGCCGCTCTTGGTTACATCTACTACATCTACGACGACAGCCCGAACCCCACCGACGACGCCCAAGAAGTTTACTTCGGCCTCAGCCGTGAACTCGGCTACGGCATTGGTGCCTCGCTGACCTACTTCTGGGACATCGAAACCGACAACGAAGGCTACATGGAGCTTGCGCTCGACAAGAGCTATGAGCTTACCGATTGCCTGAGCCTCGGTCTCGCTACCGCCCTCGGTTATGCTTGGGAAGAAGGCGAAGTTGCCAACTGGATGACCACCGCCACCCTGGACTGGGCATTCGCTGAAGGTGCTACCCTCTCCCCTTACCTCCTCTACGTGGTTGATGGTGAGTCCAGCTTCTACGAAACCAGCAGCGAGCAAGAGCTCGTCGGTGGTGTGAATCTGATCGTTAACTTCTGAGTTAAGGCTTAGATTACAACTATCCCAAAAGGGTGGTCGCTCCGGCGATCACCCTTTTTTCTTGGCCTCCCGCCGCCCCTTCATCGGGAGTGCTTGGCGTTTGACCCGCAGCCGGCCCCCGACTAGCTTGCGGCCCTTCCTGCAATACCAATTTCATGAGCCTCGAAACCTACGCCAACCGCTTTGTCTGTGACTTGGTCGCCTACGAACCGGGCAAACCCATTTCGGAAACCGCACGCGAACTCGGACTGGAGCCCGAGGACATCGTCAAGGTGGCCTCCAACGAGAATCCGCTCGGCCCCTCCCCCTTGGCCGTGGAGGCCATCCGCGAAACGGCTGCCGAGGCCCACATTTATCCCGACGGCGGCGGATACAAGCTGCGCACGGCGATCGCTGAGAAAGTCGGCTTGGGGCTCGAAAACGTAGTTCTAGGCAACGGCTCCAATGAGATCATCGAACTGCTCTGCCATACCTTCCTCAACCGGGATGCCGAGCTGATCGCCGCTGAACACGCCTTTGTCGTCTACAAGCTGATGGCCACACTCTTCGGCGCCAAATACGTGGAGGTCAACGACCCCGACTTCATCCACGACCTCGATGGCATGGCGGACGCCATCTCCGACCAGACCCGACTGGTGTTCATCGCCAATCCCAACAACCCCACCGGCACCATGGTCGACCAGGCCGCCATCGACCGCTTCATGGATCGCCTGCCCGATCACGTCATCGCCGTATTCGACGAGGCCTACTACGAATTTCCCGACAATCCTCCCGACGTTCTCAAATACGTCCGCGAGGGCCGCAATGTCTGCGTGCTGCGCACCTTCTCCAAGATCCACGGTCTCGCTGCCCTGCGCATCGGCTATGGCCTGGCGCCCGCCCATCTTGCGGGACTGCTGCAGAAGGCCCGCCAGCCCTTCAATACCAATGCGCTCGCCCAGGCCGGAGCCTTGGCGGCCCTTGGCGACGATGATCACATGCAGCAAACCCGCCAGGTCAATCGCGAAGGTCTCGAGTTCCTCACCCAGGCGATGAAGGAGCGCGGCATCGAATATGTGCCCAGCCATGCCAACTTCCTCCTGCTCAAGTGTGGCAGGGGTGACGAAGTCTTCCAGGCCATGCTCAGGCAGGGCGTCATTGTCCGAGCGATGAGCGGCTACAAGCTTCCGGACTGGATCCGCGTCTCCATCGGAACTCCGGAAGAGAACCGGCGCACTCTGGAGGTGTTCGACGCGGTCCTCGCCGCGCGCTGAGAAGCTCTCCCACTCCTCTCTTCCATGGATGCTTCCGCCCACAGCGACGCCCGCACCATCGCGGCCATCTCGACGGCGGCCGGAACCGGAGCCGTTTCCATGATCCGCATCTCGGGCCCCGGGGCCGTGGCCGTGGCCGCGCGCGCCTGCGGTGCCGAAGTCAACAGACAGCCATCCCATCAGGCCCGCCATCGCCGGATCCTGGGAAAGGGCGATGAGATCATTGACGACGGTCTGATGACCGTCATGCGCGGCCCCCACAGCTATACCGGCGAGGACACCGTCGAGTTCACCGGTCACGGCGGCATCCTGGTCACCCGCGAGGTCCTGGGACGGTTCCTCGAATGCGGCGCCGAACCCGCGGCACCCGGTGAATTCACCCGCCAGGCCTTTCTCAACGGCAAGCTCGACCTGACCCAGGCCGAAGGCGTGATGGATCTCATCTCGGCGCAAACGCGCCTCGCCCTGCGCGCCGCCCGCAGCCAGCTCGAGGGCAGTCTGGGCAAGCGGACCACCGAAGCCCGCGATGAACTGCTCGCCTGCCTCGCCCATCTGGAGGCCTGGATCGACTTTCCCGAGGAAGACATCGATCCCGAGACCGGCAAGGACCTGCAAAAGCGCGTCCGCGAAGTACTCCAGAGCGTGGAGTCCCTGCTGGCCACCGCCGACCAAGGCCGCATCCTTCGCGAAGGAGTTCGCACCGTCATCTACGGCCCTCCCAATGTGGGCAAGTCGAGCCTGCTCAACCACCTGCTTGGCTTTGAGCGGGCCATCGTCAGCGAGGTCGCCGGCACGACCCGCGACACCATTGAGGAAGTCATCAACCTCAACGGCCTGCCCTTGCGCCTCATCGACACCGCGGGGGTTCGCGAGTCGGACGACCTCGTCGAGAGCAAGGGCATTGAGCGCACCGAGCGCGAAATCCGGGATGCCGATCTGCTGCTCGAAGTGGCCGATGCCAGTGCACCCGCCACTCCGGACCCCTCATCCCGCCGCGAGTCTCCCGCCCACCTGATGATTCTCAACAAATGCGATCTCGGAGAGCATGAATCCTGGAAGGGCATGGAGGGCGTGCGCCTATCCTGCCTCCAGCAGGACGGATTTGCCGAGCTCTCCGAGGCCATTCACCAGACCCTGCAATTCAAGGAAGTCGATTGGGGGGAGCAAGTTGTGGCCATCAATGCCCGGCATCAGCAGAGCCTGATGAAGGCCGAGCAGTCCCTTGGCGCCGCACTCGAGTTGATGAACCCGGATTCGACCCATGCCGAACTCGCCGCCATCGACCTGCGTGAAGCCCTCGACGCGCTGGGAGAAATCCCCGGCAAGGTGGACACCGAGGACCTGCTCGGCGTGATCTTCAGCAGCTTCTGCATCGGCAAGTAGCCGGACTGCCTCATGCTCCCTCGGGCGCGAATCCGAGGATGCGGCCGCCGTCAAAGTCATAGGGCGTCATCTCCAGCAGCAAGCGATCCCCGGTTTTGTAATCCACTCCCTTGTCACGCAGGGAACGCTCCAGATGGGCGAGGATCTCCTTGCCGTTGGGCAGGGAGACCCGGAACAGGACATCACTGCGCATTTCAAGCAGCTCGCCGATCGTATGAATGGTCGCATCGGGCATGCCCTGGATTGTGAGCCTGAAACTCAGGATAGAGCAAGCCCCGGCCCCCCGTAGCCTTTACAAGGACCTGACTTGACTGGAAAGCCATCTCACGCATGATTGCCGTGCTGCAGTGCAGTCCGACCCTTTCCCACCCAACACCATGAATTCCCGTTTCACCATCGCGAGCCCCCTGCTCATTGGCCTGCTTCTCGCCTCCTGTGTTCCCATTGAGGGACCTGCTTCCCGCAACCAGGATCCGCCAGAGAAAATGACCGACGAACAACAGCGACTCCAAGAGCTTGAACAGCAACGACTTGCCGAACAACAGGCCCGTCTGCTGGAGCGCCAGAATCAATTCAACAACACCACCAACAACACCGAAACTCCGACCATTCCGACGGGTCCGACCGACTATCCCTTCGCCAGCAAGGTTCCCGGCAAGGAGGGTTTCGTCTTCAGCCCCTACAACAAGCAGGTGGTGGACGTTCGCGACATTCCCAGCGGCACCCTGGTGCAGGACCCCACCTATCCGGCTTCTGAGAAGAAGTATTTCCGCGTTCCCTGATCGCGATGGGCCGTGCGGCGGATGCCGTTCTGATTTTTCAGTGACCGGGTCCGCCAAGAACGGGCCCGGTTTTTTTTAGTCCAAAACCGGCAACTTCCTTCTCCTCCATGAAGCATCCATTCCAAAACGTCAGCATCTTGGGCGGTGGCCTCTTGGGCGGCTCGCTGGCGCTTGCCCTCAAGGAGGAAGCCCGCCTGTGGGCGCGGCGTGATGAAACAGCCCAAAAGGCCCGGCACTTGGGCATTGCTGGCGCCAGCAGCGACCTGAGTGAGGTGTCCAAGGACTGCCAATTGCTCATTCTGGCGGTTCCCGTTGGTGCCATGGCGGATCTTCTCAAGCATGCCATCGCGGCCGGACTTCCCGAAGATTGCCTGATCACCGACGTCGGCAGCGTCAAGGGCTTGCCCCATCAGACCCTCTTGCCGCTGGTGGAAGGGTCCAGCCGCCACTTCATCGGCAGCCACCCCATGGCGGGTTCCGAACAGGGCGGTATCGATGCGGCCAAAGCCGATCTCTTTCAAGGCGCGGCCTGCCTGCTCACCAATGATGGCAACGCTCCTGCTGAGCTGGCCGAGAAGCTCGAAGCCTTCTGGCAACAGATCGGATGCCGCACCCGCTGGATGGACGCCGCCGGCCACGATTCCCTGGTCGCGCGCATCAGCCATCTGCCCCACGTGCTCGCTGCGGCCGCCGCCCGCACCTGCCTGGAAACCCCGGCCGATGGCGCCTTTGGTGGTGGCGGCCTGCGCGACACCACCCGCGTTGCCGGCGGCAACGTCGACATGTGGACAGAAATCCTGCTCGAAAACAAGGAGGCCTTGATGGCCCCCTTGCAGCGCAGCATCGATGACCTCATCCAGTTCATGCGCATCCTCGACGCCAAGGACCAAGAAGCAGCTCGACAATGGCTTGAGGCTGCGAAAGATCGCCGCGACTCGCTCCAATGATTTCACCCATGTCGGAACTCCGCGTCTTCCCCATCTCCTCCCTCCGAGCCGAATTCAGCGTGCCGGGAGACAAGAGCATGTCCCACCGCGCCGCCATTCTCGGTGGGCTTTCCGATGGCAAGTGCACCATCCGCAACTTCCTTCCCAGTGAGGACTGCGTGAACACCCTCAAGGCGATGCAGGCGCTGGGTGCCGAGCACGAGGTCATCGATGAGATGCCCGGTCATGGCCCGCTCAACCTCACCCTACACGGCCAGAGCATGGAGTTGAGAGCCCCGGTCGCGCCCATGGACTGCGGCAACTCCGGCACCGGCATGCGCCTGCTGGCTGGCCTGTTGGCTGGCCAAACATTCACCTCCGAGCTCTTCGGCGACGAATCCCTCTCCGGGCGTCCCATGGGCCGCATCACCGTGCCTCTTGGCCAGATGGGTGCCAAAATCGAGACTCTCGGAGAGAAGGAAGGCTGCGCTCCCTTGCGCTTCCATCCCGCCAAGCTCTCGCCCATCGACTACGAGATGCCGGTCGCCAGCGCGCAGGTCAAAAGTGCGGTGCTGCTTGCCGGTCTCTTCGCTGAAGGCAAAACCAGCGTCACCCAACCCGCCATCACCCGCGATCACACCGAGCGCATGATGGCCTCGTTTGGCATCGAACTCGAGATCGAGGGCAACCACATCGCCATCCGTGGTGGCCAAGCGCCCAAGGCCTGCGACTTCACCGTCCCCGGCGACATCTCCAGCGCCGCCTTCTGGCTGGTCGCCGCCGCCGCCCTGCCCGGATCCCAGCTCACCCTCAAGAACGTCGGCCTCAACCCGACCCGCGACGCCATCATCGCCGTGCTCCAGCGCATGGGAGCGAAGATCACCGTCAAACCCCACGACTCCCAAGGCGAGCCCATCGGCGACATCGAAGTCCAGGGCGGAGCGCTTCAAGGCACCACCATCCTAGAGGAAGAAGTGCCCAACCTGATCGACGAGGTGCCCGTGATCGCCGTCGCCGCAGCACTCGCCCGCGGCACCACCTCCATCCGCAATGCCAAGGAGCTGCGAGTCAAGGAGACCGACCGCATCACCACCGTCGTCGACAATCTGCGCGACATGGGTGGGGTGGTCGAGGAATTCGAGGACGGAATGGAAATCGAAGGCGGCCACACCCTCAAGGGCGCGCATCTCCAAAGCTTCGGCGATCACCGCATTGCCATGGCTTTCGCGATTGCCGGCCTCTTTGCCGAGGGGGAGACCGTGATTGGCGGTGCCGCTTGCATTCACACTTCCTATCCCGGCTTCAGCCGCCATCTTGAGGCCGTGCTGCGCGGCGCCAGTGATCCCGCCGACTACGACCTGACAAGCGCCCCATGAGTTCCCACATCGCCATTGCCATTGACGGCCCAGCAGCGTCGGGAAAATCAACCCTCGCCAAGCGTTTGGCCGAGCGCCTCGGACTGATCATGGTCAACTCGGGTGCCATGTATCGCGCCATCACCTGGAAGGCCCTGCAGGAGGGCATCGACCCCGAAGACGAAGAGGCCGTGGCCGCCATGCTCGAGCGCCTCGAAATCCAATGCGGTAGTGATGGCATCCTCTCCACCATCGCCATTGACGGCGTGGATCCCGGCGAGCAACTGCGCAGCGAGGGGGTGAATGCCAATGTTTCGGCCATCTCGGCCATTCCCGCCGTCCGCGAGCACCTCATCGACCTGCAGCGCAGCTACCTGGAGCACACCGGCGTGGTGATGGAAGGCCGCGACATCGGCTCGGTGGTCTTTCCGGACACCCCCTACAAGATCTACGTCACCGCCGATGAATCGGTGCGCGCCAAGCGCCGCGGCGACGACGGTGAGGTTGACTCCATCGCCAAGCGTGATGCCGCCGACAGTCAGCGCAAAACCGCACCATTGGTCATTCCCGAGGGTGCGACGGTGCTCGACAATTCAAAGCACACCATTGAGAGCGGCGTGGAGGCTGCACTCGACATCCTCAAGCAGCAGGGACTTGGAAATCTGAAGGCATGATGCGCTGGATCTACTGGATGGGATGGCTTCTGTTTGGCGCGGCGTATCGCGGCCTGTTCGGGCTGCGCATTGTCGGTCGCGAAAAGCTCATCACCGAGGGACCGGTGCTGGTCGCCTCCAACCACCAGAGCTACATCGATCCGCCGCTCATCGGCAATCTCTACGACGACGAGATGGTCTACCTCGCCCGCAAGACCCTGTTCAGGCCTGGCTTCTTCGAGTGGCTCTACAACCAGTGGAACGCCATTCCCGTCGACCAGGAGCGCCCTGACATGGGCAGCCTCAAGACCATCATCCGCCGGCTCAAGGGCGGTGAGCGCGTACTGCTCTTTCCCGAGGGCGCTCGGACCTTCGATGGCAGTATCGGCAAAGCGGCATCCGGCATCGGTCTGGTGGCAATCAAGGCCGGCGTTCCGATTCAACCGGTGCGCATCTACGGCGCTAGAAACGTGCTTCCGCGTGGCAGCAACAGAATTCGCCTCGCTCGCGTCACCGTGGTCGTTGGCGACCCCATCATTCTCTCGCCTGACGAAGCCAAGTCGCTCTCCAACAAGGAGGGTTACGAGAAAGTGACCGAGCGCATCATGGATGCGATCAAGGGATTGGAGTTGCCTTGATTCTGTAGCGGCGGTCTGCGACCGCCGACCACTTCCGCATCGGCGGTCATGAACCGCTACAGGGGATTTCGGTTCAATACCCCACCCTCCTCGGCATTCATCTGGTAGGTCACCATGCGGTGAGCCTCATCCACTTCGACAACACGGTAGCCCTTGGTCGCACCCCAACTGCCACCAACGTGACTGTCGAAGAAGTAGCGTCGCTCACCCGAGATCCACATCTTGGTTTCATTGTGGTTGTGGCCATGGAACACACCGCGAACGTTGGGCGTGGTCTCAAGCAAGTCCATCACTGCCTCGGCTTTGACGCGCTCCTCCTTGTCGTGAACTCCGTGCTGGGGCCAACCTTCGACCTTGTGCGCGCGTTGCTGAATGTGAATCAGCGCAAAGATCGCAGGCGCCTTGGCATGCTTCTCGAATTCACCCTTCAGCCATTCGCGATCCGCTGCAAGATAGACCTTGCTCTTGGCATGCGCCGAAGTGTCGGCCATCACGAATACGAAGTCTTTGTGGACCGCGGTGTGATTGGAGTCATGACCCCAGATCTTCTCCCAGGATTCGGTCGGCGAGCCCTCTTCACCCAAATAATCGTGGTTTCCCTTGATGCAGTAGTAGGGCACCTGAAGTTGAGAGAGGTGCTTGTCGCGCAGTTGCAGCAGCATCTCGGTCTTATCATTGACGAGGTCACCATTGAGGAAGAGCAGATCGAGCCCCTTCTCCTGTTTCTCCTTGTTGATCCACTTGACCATGCTGGCCGCATATTCATCAAAGGGCGTGTTGCCTTGGCCGTAGTGCAAGTCCGAGGCGATGGCGAAGCGCAGCTTGACCTTGCGATCCGCGGGAAGCTCGTCGGCATTGACCCAGCGGGCGGGCAGCAGGCTCGCTGCTGCTGCAAGGCCTGAGCCGGCCATGAAATGTCGTCTGTTGTGCATCACCCTTTTTGATACGCGCTGAGCACACGGATCATTACTTCATGTTGCCCAAGGCCCCCTGAAGCTCTGGTGTCATCTTTCCCGAAGCTTGAACTTCCATCATCGCCTTCATCATGGCGGAAATTGCCTCCATCATCTCATCCTGGTATTTTTCAGCCACCTTCTTCAATTCTTCCGGATCGACATCCTTGTTGAGCGCTTCCTTGCGCTTCACGAAATCCTCACCCTCTTCACCCAGCTTTTGCATTTTTTCCGCAGCATCCGATGCGGACATGTCGCCTGAGGCAACCTTTTCGAGAACTTCAGTCACATCCTGAGTCCAGGCCAGCTGGTCCTTCATCAGTTTATCGTGACTGTCTCCACAGGAACTCAGCAGAAAAGCAGCAAGCAGGGCGAAACAAAGCGACAGGGAATTCTTCAAGGATTTCATATCTTGAGACGATCTGAGCCCCTGACAGCTGGCCAGTCGAGGTCAAAACCGCCATCACTGGCGAGCACTTCAGCGAAACTGGTTCTGATCCGGCTGGTAGGCGTAGTCCGCACTGCCGAGCCGTTCCACCAACTGCTCCTGATTGATACCGTGGGTCTGGACCAGGTCTTCCAAGGAGTCGCAGTGGTTGCGCAACTCGGTGTTGACCAAACCGACCAGCAGATGGGGGTCCATGGTGGTAAAGGAGCTCAAATCCATTCCCTTGAACTCTCAAATTGGAGCCAAAGGGTCAAGAATCCCCCAATTCTGGCTATTTCTTTGACCCCTCGGGCCACGTATCCTAAATCCACGCCGTCACTCGACCCCAGACCATCATGTCCAAAGCCCCGACCATCATCTACACCAAGACCGACGAAGCCCCCGCGCTGGCCACCCACTCCCTGCTGCCCATCGTTCAAGCCTACGCCAAACAGGCCGGAGTCGAGGTCGAGACCCGCGACATTTCCCTGGCAGGCCGCATCATCGCCCAATTTCCCGAGCGCCTCAGCGCGGGACAGCAAATTGGCGACGCCCTGGCCGAACTGGGCAAGCTGACCCAGTTTCCCGAGACCAACATCATCAAGCTTCCCAACATCAGCGCGTCGGTGCCCCAGCTTAAGGCGGCCATCGCCGAGCTCCAAGGCAAGGGCTACGACCTTCCCGACTACCCCGAGAACCCCAAGACCGATGAGGAAAAGGATTTCCGCGCCCGCTACGACAAGGTCAAGGGCTCGGCCGTCAATCCCGTCCTGCGCGAGGGCAACTCCGATCGCCGCGCGCCCAAGGCCGTCAAGGACTATGCCAAGGCCCATCCCCACCGCATGGGCGAATGGAGCTCTGACTCCAAGACCACCGTCGGCACCATGAACCAGGACGACTTCGCCTCCAACGAGAAATCCATGACCGTCGACAAGGCCACCGCCGTGAGCATCGAGTTCACGGCTGCGGACGGCAGCACCACCACCCTCAAGGAAGCTTTCCCGCTGCTCGATGGCGAGGTCATCGACGCCAGCAAGATGAGTCGCAAGGCGCTGGTGGCCTTCCTTGCCGAGCAGATCTCCAAGGCTAAGGACGAGGGCGTGCTGTTCTCCCTGCACATGAAGGCGACCATGATGAAGGTCAGTGACCCCATCATCTTCGGCCACTGCGTGCGCGTCTTCTTCGCCGAACTCGCCGAGAAGCATCAGGACACCCTGGATGAACTCGGCGTCGACTTCACCAGCGGCTTCGGCGATCTCACCTCCAAGCTCGACAAGCTTCCCGCCGACAAGAAATCGGAAATCGAAGCCGACATCCAGGCCATCTACGACAAGCGCCCCGACCTCGCCATGGTCAACTCCGACAAGGGCATCACCAACCTCCACGTCCCCTCGGACGTCATCATCGATGCCTCCATGCCCGCCATGATCCGCGGCGGCGGCAAGATGTGGAACAAGGAGGGCAAGGAGCAGGATGCGCTCGCCGTCATCCCCGACAGCTCCTACGCCGGCGTCTATCAGGCCACCATTGACTTCTGCAAGGCCAATGGTGCGCTGGACCCCAAGACCATGGGTTCGGTGCCCAACGTCGGCCTGATGGCCAAGGCCGCCGAGGAATACGGCTCCCACAACAAGACCTTCGAAGCCCCTGCCAACGGCACCATCCGCGTGGTGGATGCAAACGGCAACACCCTCCTCGAACACGAAGTCGAGGAAGGCGACATCTGGCGCGCCTGCCAGACCAAGGATGCCTCCATCAAGGACTGGGTCGGCCTCGCCGTGCGCCGCGCCCGAGCTTCGGAAACTCCCGCCGTCTTCTGGCTCGACGAAAACCGTGCCCACGACGCCCAGATCATCGCCAAGGTGAAAACCTACCTTGCCAAACACGACACCGAGGGTCTTGAGATCCACATCATGTCGCCTGCTGAGGCCTGCACCTTCAGCCTGGAACGCATTGTCAAGGGTCAGGACACCATTTCGGTCACCGGCAACGTGCTGCGCGACTATCTCACCGACCTCTTTCCCATCCTTGAAGTCGGCACCTCCGCCAAGATGCTCTCCATCGTGCCCCTGATGAAGGGCGGCGGCCTGTTTGAGACGGGGGCCGGCGGCTCCGCGCCCAAGCATGTTCAGCAGTTCGTCGAGGAGAACTACCTGCGCTGGGATTCGCTCGGCGAGTTCTTCGCCCTCAACCCCTCGCTTGAGCACATTGCGGACACCTTCGCCCTGCCCAAGGCCAAGGTGCTGGCCGACACGCTGGACGCCGCCACCGGCAAGTTTCTCGAGAACGACCGCTCGCCCGGCCGCAAGCTCGGCACCATCGACAACCGCGGCTCCCACTTCTACCTCGCTCTTTACTGGGCCGAAGCCTTGGCAGCGCAAGACGAGGACATCGAGCTCAAGGGCATCTTCACCCCGGTCGCCGAGAAAATGGGTGCCAACGAGGCCAAGATCGTCGAGGAACTCATCGCCGTGCAAAAGCAGCCGGTCGACATCGGTGGCTACTACCAGCCCGACGACGCCAAAGCCTCCGCCGCCATGCGCCCGAGTGTCACGCTCAATGGGATTTTGGAGAGCATTTGAGGCGCTTCATTTGCAGGCCTCATTCACGCGGTAATGGCCTGAGGTGGGGACACGCAACTTTGGCTGCGCCAAAGAATTGCATGTCCCCGAGCGGGCGAGAGTGTTGTGGCAAGTGAAGCGGATAGCGTGACAGAACTGCGCTAGCACCCATGACTTATGACGCATAACGGGAGCGCAGCGACCACCTGACTCGGCGCAAAGCGCCGTCAAATCTCCACCGCATTCTGCTGCCGCGTAATGTCATTCAAGGTCAACCATCCCAGCATCCGCTGCGGATCGTCCGGACTCACCACCGGCACCTGGCGCAGGTTCCTGGCCACCATCTTGTTGGCGGCGGCGTGGATGGAGCACTCGGGAAAGACCGTGAGCAGATCCTGACCCGCAATGATCTCACAAATCCGCTTGGTCTCGTCATTCCTGTGTTTCTCGAGCTCATGCAGGGTGACCACACCAATCAGGCGGTCGCCATTCTCCATCACCGGGTAGGCGCGGAAACGCTTGGCCTCCTTGCGGATGCGCTTGAGCACGTCAACCGCCATCTCACCCCCATCGAGCGAATACACCTCGTGGGTCATGATGGTCTGCACCGGCAGCTTGCGGTAGTCCTGCGCACCCCGGTAGCCGGGCAGCTTCTTGAGGGTGATGCCATCCTGCAGGAGCAGGGAATTGTAGATGCCGATGGGCTGCAAGCGGCGTGCGATCTGCCAGGCGAGCAGGTTGCCCGCCATCAGAGGCAGAATGAGCGAGTAGTTGCCCGTCATCTCGAAGATGATGATCAGCGAGGTGAAGGGACAGCGGATCACTGCAGCGAACATCGCTCCCATTCCCAGGAGCACGCAGCCGCCGATCACCTCGTGGTCCGCGGGAAAGGCAGGAATCCACTCGCCGAGATGATGAAGATCGATCAGGCCGAACCCGATCAGCCCACCCAACATGCCGCCGAGGAACAGGGTCGGTGCGAACAGGCCGCCGGAGCCCCCGGTCGCATAGTTGATGACCACCGCGATGAACTTGAAGACCAGCAGCACGGCGAGAATCCCCAGCGCCGAGAGCACGCTCACGCCCAGGTTGGACTCGAAGGCGGCCTCAAGGCTGTCGTAGCCGATGCTGAAGACCGAATTGCGCGCGTCCCCCATCAGACCGGTCAGCCAGAAGGCAGTCATGCCGAGAACACCACAGGCAAGCCCACCCACCGCAGGGGCAAGCCAGAGGGGAATGAGCCTCTGCCGCTCGCGAAAGAAGCCGCGTAGATTGAGCACGCAGCGCACGAAGAGGTGGCCGATGAGTCCTGCCGCCACTCCCAGCGGGATGGCCACCAGCATCCAGGCCGAAGTCGTGTAGTCCTCGGCGATGCGGGCAGTGATCACCGGGTCCTCTCCAAGGATGGTGCGCGAGCAGACCGCCGCGATCACCACCGCGACAATCATGCCGCCCAGTGCCTTGATCGAAAAATTGTCCAGCAACTCTTCGAAGACGAAGGTGAGGGCGGAGAGCGGCGCATTGAAGGCCGCCGCAATGCCTGCCGCCATGCCCACTGGCAGCATGGCCTGGATGCGGGCCGGATCGCGGAAACCCCAGCGGGCCACCCGCGAAGAAATGGCCGCGCTCAGATGCACGGTCGGTCCTTCCCGGCCCAGACTGTTGCCCAAGCCCACATAGAGCGAACTCAGCATGAATCGCCAGACACCACCGGAGGTACTCAGCTTGCCACCTTTGTTGTAATAAGCCGCCTTGACCTGTGGAATCCCGCTGCCAGCCGCCTCGGGTGCGTAGTTGCGCACGGCAATGCCGACGGCGAGGCCGGCGAGGGTGGGCGCCAGCAGCATGACCGCCCAGAATCCCAGCGAATTCTGCGCCTCCGCGGCATGCCACAACCAGTGGAAGAGGTGGTGGATGGCAAAGTGAAAGGCCACCGCCCCCAGTCCGCAGAGCAGGCCCACCACCATGCACAGCACCATGAAGCGCTGATCGTCCGTCCAGTGCCGGCGCATCCAGTCCGGAAGCGTGCGGCTTTTGATTCGGGAGGCGTCACTCATGAGGGGAGGCGCGGTCTAGCGCATTTGCCAGCGCCATGCGAGTGCCGCGAGAAACTGATTTTGTAACGCATAAAGGCCCTGTCTGGGAGCATGCCAGGCAGGGCCTTGAATTTTGTAACGCCTGGTTGAGCGTGACGGCTCAGGAGAAGCGGGGATCCGGCTCACCGGGAACCGCTGCAACCTCCTTGGGCACTTGCACATCACCCTTCTCGAAGTCGAGAGCAGCGGGAGTGCAGGTGTAGTTGTACCAGTCCGACTTTTCGCGCTCGAGTAGGTCGCGCAGGGCAACCAGTTCGCCAGTGAAGCAGCTGATGCGGCCCATGATGGCTACTGCCGTGGATTCG
>JAWVYP010000041.1:0-14043 GCA_033722655.1 Akkermansiaceae bacterium
GAGCTGGTCTGGGTCGGGGTCGGAGTCGCGGCGATTGGATTCATCGTCTTCTTGATCTTCCGCCCACGAAGAAAACAAAAATGAGTCTGCTCCGCTTGTGGTGTTGCCAGCTCTCGGACGTGCATGCCTTCCGCCTACGCTAAGGCTACGGCGCGACAAGCCGCGGCTTTGCGGTTCAATCCGTCGTCGCCCTGCGGGCTATGCCGGGACAAGTGAACCAAGAACTGGGAACTAAGAACTAAGAACCAGGAACTAAGAACTAAGAACCGGGAACTAAGAACTAGGAACCAAGTTCGAAGAACGGGTCGCAACGCGACCATACAGCGTGAAGCCGGTCGACTCCTCGACATCGATGTCGAGCAACTGCCCGGTCAGTCGATCGGGATCGCCATCGAAGATCACGATCTTGTTTTGGGAAGTGCGGCCTGAGAGGCGCTCTTTGTTGTGCTTGGAAGGGCCCTCGCAGAGGACCTGCTGACGAGTGCCGACGAGAGCGGCATTCTTCTCCACGGCGATGCGGTTGATGACTTCGAGCAGGCGCTGATTGCGGGATTCCTTTTCAGTCTCTTCAAGCTGGCCGTCCATTTCGGCAGCGGGGGTGTTGCGGCGCTTGGAGTAGCGGAAGACGAAGGCATTATCGAATTGCAGCTGCTCGCAGGTATCAATGGTCGCCTGGAAGTCCTCCTCGGTCTCGCCGGGAAAGCCGACAATGATGTCGGTGGTGATGGCGAGGTCGGGGCGGGCGGCTTTCATCTTCTCGCAGATCTCAACGAACTTGGCGTGCTTGTAGGGGCGGCGCATGGCCTTGAGAATGCGGTCCGAACCACTTTGCATGGGAAAGTGGATGTGCGAGCAGAGCTTGGGCAGATAGGTGAAGGCGGCGACCAGATCGTCGCGGTAGCCGATGGGGTGGGGGGAGGTGAAACGGATGCGCTCCAGGCCTTCGACCTCGTGAACGGCTTCCAGCAGTTGAACGAAAGGGGACTTGCCGTCGACGCGGTCGAACTCGGTGCGGCCGTAGAGGTTGACGATCTGGCCGAGGAGGGTGACCTCGCGGGTGCCGCGCTCCACCAGGCCGCGAACTTCATCGACGATTTCGGCAATGGGGCGGCCGCGTTCCTTGCCGCGGGTGTCGGGCACGATGCAGAAGGAGCAGCGCATGTTGCAGCCCTGCATGATGGAGACGAAGGCCGAGGCCTCGTGGCGTTTGTCGATGTGATCGCGGATGGTGTTCTGGGAGCCCTCCTCCTCGGCGATGTCACAGACGGTGGTGCCGCTGAGGGAAAGCGAGGGGTCATCCATGCGCGCTTCCAGGCGTTGCTTGAGGATGCCGTCCACGTAGTCGAAAACCTTGTGATATTTCTGGGTGCCCACGACCACATCGAGGCCGGGGGTGGTTTCGAAGAGCTCCTCGCCGCGCGATTGGGCCATGCAGCCCATGAAGCCGTAGACCACGTGCTTGCGATCGCGCTGGGCGGTGATCATGTGGCTCATCTTGCCGATGGCCTTTTGTTCGGCCTGGTCGCGCACCGAGCAGGTGTTGACCAGCACGGCGTCGGCCTCGTTCTCATCCCCGGTCACCGTGTAGCCGCCCTTGGTGAACATGCGCGCGACCTGTTCCGAGTCGCGCTCGTTCATCTGGCAACCGTAGGTGCGGATGTAGACCTTGGGCATGGTGGTTTCGAAAAGAGTTGGCCTGGGAATCAGGCCAGTTTCAGGCGCTCATCATTTTCGAGCTTGGCCGTGAGTTCTGGCCAGCCGTCCGGGCGCTGTTGGTTGAAGCAGGTGAGATAGATGGCCACCAGTTGGGGATCGTGTTCCTCGAGCAGCATTTCAACGGCGTTGTCGAGCTTGCCGGCTTCCATGCTTTCGGGGAGTTCGCCGTTGACGGTGCCCTCCTCGTGCTCGATTCCCATGATGTCGCAGAAGGTGGCAAGCATCTGCTTCTGGCCGCCCATCAGCCAGGCCTGGAGGAGGTGTTCGCCGATGCCATTGCTGGCCTTGAGTTTGAGCGTCTTGTGGATCCAGGCGTATTGCTCGGGCAGGGGCTTGCGCTCGATGAAGACGGGGCGCAGCTTCTGCTGGGCAGCGAGGGAGGCGACGGCGGTCTTGTAGACCTTGCGGTCCTCATCGCGGAACCAGTTGAGCATCTGCTGGATCAGTTCGGGAGAAAGGGCGGAGTAGATTTCGTTGGCTTTCACGGTGGGAAGTGGATGGGGACGGGAGTCAAACGGCCCGGAGCGCTTGTGACAAGGGAGAAGAGAGGTTAAGAACGGCCCATGGCATCCCTGAAAATCTACTCGGACACCCCCTTTGGCGATTCCGCGCTGAGTCTCCTGCGTAAGGGCATTGGGGATCACGAGCTGGTGTTACCACAAAAAATGGCGCAATCCGTCCTCGGCCAGAGTGAGGCGGGGCCAGAAATCCGGAGCGTGGACCTGATTTTCGGCCAACCAGAGGTTTCCTCGGTGCTGGAGGTCGAGAAACTGCGCTGGATGCATGTTTCGACGGCTGGTTACACCCGCTACGACAATGCGGAGTTTCGCGAGGAGATGAAGAAGCGGGGCGTGGTGGTCACCAACAGCTCTTCGGTCTATGCGAACGCCTGTGTTGAGCACTTCATGGCCTTTCTCTTCGCGCAGAGCCGTCAGTTGCTTCCCAATCTGGCGTCGACTTGCGCCAATGGTTCGGAGGAGTGGTTTGGCTTGCGCGAGTCCGCGCTACCGCTTGCCGGGCAGAAACTGCTCATCCTCGGCTATGGCACAATCGCCCAGCGGACCGTGGAATGCCTCAAGCCCTACAAGATGCAGATTTCGGCCCTGCGTCGCAGTCCGCGCGGAGATGAGCCGGTCCCCATCGTCACTCCGGATACGCTTGGGCCAGCCATTGCAGAAGCGGATCACGTGCTCAACATCCTGCCCGACAACGATCAGAGCCACCACTTCGTCAATGAGGAGTTGCTGGCCAAGATGAAGCCCGGTGTCGTGTTCTACAACATTGGCCGGGGGCGCACGGTGGAGCAATCGGCACTTGCCGCGGCACTCCAATCGGGACAGATCGCAGCGGCGTGGCTCGATGTCACCGATCCCGAGCCCCTGCCCGAGGATCACGAACTGCGCAAGGCGCCCAATTGTCACATCACGCCGCACACGGCAGGAGGGCACCGGGCCGAATCGGAGACCCTGGTCCGCCACTTCCTCGCCAATCTCGGGCGCTTCGAGGCGAATGAGCCCTTGCTCGACCGGATCATCTGAGTGGGCGCTTGTTGCGCGAGTGATTCTTGCGGCGGATATTCTTGCCGAAGTTCGGTCGAGACTCGACATCCTGCCTACTAAAAGGCAGGTTGTCTCTTCATGAGTGAAGGCCGTTTCCTGCACATTCACGAGCAAGTGGCGGCCCATTTGCGCACCCAGCTGCAAAATGGCCGCTGGACGGAAACCATGCCCGGCCGCAATCAGCTGGTAAAGATGCTCGAAGTCAGCGGCAAGACGGTGGATCTGGCCTTGCACCAGCTTGAAAGTGAGGGTTTGCTTCAAGCTCAGGGAGCCGGCAGGAGGCGCAAGATCACCCTGCCAAAAGGCGAGGTCGGCCATCCGGCCATGCGGGTCTGCATCCTGTGCTACGAGCGCCCGGACTTTGGCCGCAAGTATGAAATGGAGTTGAAATTCCGTCTTGAGGACGCTGGTCACGAGGTGAGTTTTGCGCAGAAGAGCTTGTGCGAGATGGGCATGAAGGTGGACCGGGTGGAGCAGCTGGTGAAGACCACGTCGGCGGACGCATGGATTGTGTGCTCGGGATCCAAGGACATCCTGAAGTGGTTTTCCGAGCAGAAGATCCAAGTTTTTGCCCTGTTTGGCCGCCGCGAGGGCTTGCCCATCGCAGGTGCCTCGCCACGCAAGATCCCGGCCATGCATCAGGCCGTTGACGAGATGGTTTCCCAGGGGCACCAGCGCATCGTGATGATGGCACGCGAAGAGCGGCGCCATCCCTATCCAGCGGACTATGAGCAGGCATTCCTGGATCGTCTGAGCCATCACGGCATCGAGCCGGGTTCCTACAATCTTCCCGACTGGATGGACAGCCGGGCCGGCTTCCATGAATGCCTTAAACGCCTCTTCAAACTCACCCCGCCGACTGCGATTCTGGTCTGCGAGCCCCAGCTCTTCATGGCCACCATGCAACACATCGGCAAGCTGGGCATCCACGCGCCTGGGCAGATCTCACTGTTTGTGGACGATCCGGAACCTGCCTTCCTGTGGTGCGATCCGGTCATCTCCCATACCGATTGGGACTCTCAGCCGATCATGAGGCGGGTGGTCCAGTGGGTGCGTCACATCGCCCAGGGGCGGGAGGACATCCAGCAGCGAAGCTATTCGGCACGCTTCGTCCGGGGTGGAACCATCGGTCCGGTTCGCTAGCCCGGAAATTTCATGAAAGCTCGGTCTGCGGCTTGTCCCTCCCGATTTTGCCTGCGTTCTCCTAGAAAACGCAGTTGGACAGAGTGTCAACTCAGCCCGAACTGCGTTTTCAGCGTCGGCATTGGCAAAATCGAGAATTCCTGCGCCTCGCCCACGAGAATCATGTCTGATCCGGGCTAGCCCGGAAATTTCATGAAAGCTCGGTCTGCGGCTTGCCCTTGCCGATGTTGCCTGCGTTCTGCTCGAACATGCAGTTGGACAGAGTGTCAACTCAGGCCGATCTGCGTGTTCAGCGTCGGCCTTGGCAAGATCGAGAATTCCTGCGCCTCGCCCACGAGAATCATGAACGATCCGGGCTAGGACTGATCAGGCTTTGGCAAAGGCCAGGGCGCGTTGTTTCATTTGGGTCGCCATCAGGTTCAGGGCATTGGCGCGGGTCGGTGCGAGATGTTCCTTGAGTCCGGTCTTGTCGATGAATTCCATGTCGGCTGTCAGGATGTCGTCGGCGGTTTCTCCATCGAGCACGCGAATGAAGAGGGCGATCATGCCCTTGGTGATGAGGGAATCGGAATCCGCATGATAGCGCACCTTGCCATCGTCCTGGCTGGCATCGAGCCAGACCTGTGATTGGCACCCCTTGATCAGGTGATCCTCGGTGCGGACGGAGTCGTCAATGGGGGGCAGCTTCTTGCCCAGCCCGATGACGTATTCGTAGCGCTCGGTCCAGTCCTGGAACAGGGAGAGTTCTTCGAGGAGCTGATCGGTTTTCTGCTGGATGCTCATGAAGGGAAGTGTGCGTGGCTGGGTGCGGGCCGCAAGGGCGAATCAGGTGGCTGGCACATAACGCTGCAGCATACGTCCCAGGATGAAGCAGGGCAGCCATGCCATGGCCAGGGCAATGACCGGGGCAGCCGGCAGGTCGGGAAGATGCAGATAACCCATGATCAGGTAGGGCAGCAGGAAGAGGGAGTCGACGAGTGGGATGCCGGCGAGCAGGGCTGACACCTGGCGCGAGACAGGCTTGCGATATCGCGTCAGGGTCAGTCCCAACCAGATGAGATAGGGAATGGCGGACGCCAGGCAAACCAGCAAGGCCTGGGTCCAAGCATGGGGATAATACCACCAGATGGCGATGATGGCGGGGGGCAGTAAAAAACCGACGGCAGAGAGCAGGCTCATTGCAGCCGGTGAATTGGCCCGGCTTTCGGAACGGGCCCTGAGGCTGAGCAGGATCAGGTAGATGAAGAGCATCAGCGCCGGCACGGCGATCCACTCCAAGCGGTCCCAGCGCGAGCTGCAGACAAAGAAGCCGAGGCAGGGGAGCAGTGCCCGGCACAGGGCCATGGGAATCACCGACCAGGCCGTCAGCTTGTGACACCAGGTGTAAATGATGATGGCCGCAGTCAGGGCTGCACAGACGGCCAGCGCGGGTGGGTTGATCGCGGCAGCCAGTCCCATGGCGGTCAGCAGGAGCAGGATGGCGATGCCCAGATAGAGCCCGGGAGAAAAAACTCCGCTGGGAAGGGCTCGCTCGGGTCGGTGGCTGGCATCCCAGCGCTGGTCCTTCCAGTCATTGAGAAGGTTGCCGGCAAAGTAGAGGCAGCTCGCCATGACCAGGGCCCATGGCAGCTTTGCGAGATCATCTAGCCCTCCATCGAGGATGAGGCAAGCGAAGATGGCTCCGGTCAGGGCGTTGCTCCAGACACTGGGAAGGTTGGGCAGGCGCAGCGAGGCAGAGAGGGCGCGAAGTTTGCCGGAGGTGCTGGGGTCTGACATGGAGACAAAAAAACAGGGCAGACCGAAGTCTGCCCTGCTTGTGAATTGGAGTAAACTCCCAAGGCTTACTTGGCGCCGGTGCCGGGAAGGAAGCGGTAGAAGACCTCGAGGGTCATGGTGGCCAGGCAGGTGGCCATGTGATCATTGATCGGGCCGTGGCCGGTCTTCTGTTTCCAGGAGCCGTCGCTCTGCTGGGCGGCAACCAGTTGATCCTGGAAGAGCTTGTTGTACCAGTCCCAGTGCTTGCCACCGGCGTTCATCATGGCCTGGGCATTGTAGTAGTGGTAGTAGAGGTTGGCGGATTTCGGATTTTTCCAATCGAAGGTGGTGTTCTCGCGGATCCACTCGATGCCTTTCTTGGCCTCACGCGAATTGCCCTCGTCCCACATCTGCATGCAGAGGACTCCGCCGCCAGTGAGGTGGGGGCTTTTGGTGTGGCTGGTGCGGTAGCCGATGGCGCCGTTCTGGCCTTGAACCCTCTTCAGGAAGTCGGTGGCATTCCGTGAATAGCGCCTGAACTTGCTTTCGGGCCAGAGGCCGGTGTGCTTGCAGGCCTTCATGGCCTGGATCTGCCAGAAGCCGACGGAGTTGTCTCCGGCGTTCTGGCTGTTGGCATAACGGTAGTTCCAGCCGCCGCTGTCGGCCTGGCCGTCCATCACGATGTCACCGGCCTTCTGGGTGACCTTCTTCAGGTCAGGAACCTTTTTCTCGACCTTGAAGGCCTTGCAGAGGGTGTAGGCCTCGGCAAGCGCATAGGTGCAGATGCCGTGTTCGTAGACCCATTGGTGACCGGTGAGTTTGCTGACCGTGAGCTTGCCGTCATTTTTCATGCCGATGTCGCAGAGGTAGACGATGGCCTTCTCGACGGTCTTGCCATACTTCTTGGAAGCAGGAGTTTCGCAGTGACCAAGGTAGGCGAGCAGGGCCATGCCGGTCATCGCGGCCTCGTATTGATCGCCCCAGCTGCCATTGTCATTCTGGGTTTGCTGGAGCCAGTCGAGGGCCTTGACGACGGCTTTCTCGCATTTGACGTCACCGCCGGATTCCTTGAGGCGCTTCATGCGGTCCTTGTCGGAGCAGCGCTTGCTCATGGTGGAAGGGATGGAGGCAAAGCCGTTGCCGCCGGTGCCGGAGCCCCAGCCGCTGCCGAAGTCATCGGACTCACCGAAGTCGAGGGAAGGGGTGGTCGCTTCCACTTCGGGCACTGGCACCGCGATGTCGGAGACGGTGGCGGAGGTGATCACGCGAGAGACCGAAGCAGATGGAGAAGAAGGCTTTTTCTGAACCGTTTCCTTGGGGACAATCTTTTCGGGTCGGTCATCTTCCTGCTGATAAGCATAGGAGATCAGGTTGGCGTTTGGCGTATCGATCTTGGGCAGCAGGAAGAGGCCGAGAACGATGAAGAGCAGCACAATCGCCAGGATGGAGATGAGCAGGGAGCTGATGGTGGAGTTGCGTTTCTGGGCTTGCAGACGGGCAATCGCCTCAGGGCTGAGTTGGGCGTGTAGACTCATTTAACTTATTTTATTGGGTGTCATGAAACTGCATCAGGACTCCCTGAGGCAGTAAGATCGGCGCCTGAATGGGCTTATTCAGAACAAATCTTGTAGGAACCTACAGCATGGGGAGGGCCAAAATCCAGTCCAAAATCATCACCCGAAAACAGGACAAAGCGGCAAAACCGACCAATCAAGGTCAATTTTCCTCAAAATTCCGGGCAATGAGCTCGCCAATGGCCTCAATGGCAGCCTCGGCATCCGAGCCCTCGGAGCTGACAGTGATCACGGATCCATGTCCGGCGGCCAGCATCATCAATCCCATGATGCTCTTGCCATCGACTTCCTCGCCGTCTTTTTCGACATAGACATCCGCCTGGAAGCGGTTGGCAGTCTTGACGAATTGCGCCGCGGGACGGGCGTGAATGCCGAGTTTGTTCTGAATGGTGAATTCTTTCTTGGCCATGGACAGTCTGTGTGGACGGGCAAGCTAGGAAGTCCGGCGCGCGGCTCCAAGGCAAAAATTCAGCCACCTTGGTATCCCAAGAACACCATTGCCTCGGGGCTCAAACCGGAAATCATCAGCGCCATGGCGCAAGGCTGTGATGAATCGATGCTTAGAAAGGCTGCCAGTTGGCAGTCCTTCAAGCAGGCGCAGCAATTGGTGTCCAACGGTGCGGTATTGCAAGTGAGCGCAAGTGATGATGGTTGGCGCGGCATGGTCCAGGAAGGCCGCCGTCGCCATCGCTTGAGGGTCGTGATACGCGGCCCCGGCGACCTGGAGGCGCATTGCCCCTGTCCCCAGAACCAGTCCACGGGCGAACTTTGTGCGCACGCGCTTGCCCTCGGTTTGGTCCTCAACGGGAAAGAAAGGGGGAGCAGGGGTCAAGAGGAGCCCAGTGAGCAGAAGCGCACGCCGGTAGGCTCCGTGGTGGATCGGCCAAGCGAAGGGCACAAGGCATGGGGCGTTCAATTCAACGGGCCTTGGACAAGAACGCTGAAAAGAGGATGTCTCAACGTGCAGCTGATGGCTGATTCGGACAGGGCAGTGACTGCGCCGGATGCGAAGCTCGATCAATGGCTGGTTGGGCAGGGCGTCCAGGCGGCGGATGGGCAGAGGCTGCAGCTTCAGGGAGAGCGGGCAAACGGCTTTCTGCAGGCCTTGTTCGATCACCCGGGTGTGTGCGATGATCAGGACCGGCCCATCGGAGTGGGTGCGGCTCCCCGTCTGGAAGTTGCCGATGAGAAATCTGCCGATGGCAAGGTGGTTCTGCGTGCCAAGTCCAGAGTGGAAGCGTTCGAACTGGGCGATGGATATT
Organism: Akkermansiaceae bacterium; assembly: GCA_033722655.1. Taxonomy (GTDB): domain Bacteria; phylum Verrucomicrobiota; class Verrucomicrobiia; order Verrucomicrobiales; family Akkermansiaceae; genus Luteolibacter. The sequence continues at coordinate 9,010 of JAWVYP010000041.1, forward strand.
GGCGACTGGATGGTGGGATGCTGGGTCAGATCTTTGACTCGCCACCACCTGCGCAGATCCTTGCGACCTGGCACCAACTCATGGAGGACCAACGCGCGGTCCTGGAGATCGACGAACTGCTTGAGCATTTGGACTCGCTGCAGGACCTGGTTGAATTTTCAGAGAAGGGCTGGGTCCGCTCCCTTAGATTTGAGCGGGTGGATCCCAAGCTTGAGTTGGAGTTGAGCGGTGATCCCGAGGCCTTGAAGGCGAAGTTGAAATTTGGCGACGAGGGTCTGCCTGCGCTGCATGGGAAAACCTGCCGCCTGCGAAACCCGGATGGGGAAAGGCAGGTGAAGCGCGAGATGGAGGCCATGGGCTTTGCCAGCGGGGATGGGGGATCCACTTGGCTGCTGCGTGACCCCATGCGTGCCAAGCTCTTTCTGGACGAATTGCTTCCCGATTTGGAATCGAGATGGCAAATCCGGCTCAGTCGCCGACTCCGGGATTGGCGAGCGGGCCGAATCCGGGTGGATCCAGTCTTTGAGATTCTGCCGGATTCTGCGAATGGTTTTGCTGCGGAAATGCGCTTCCCGCTGGCGGAAGGGGAGCTGCTCTCCGAGGCAGAAGTGCATCGTTGTCTGCGCGGGGGCCGGGTTCAAAAAGGCGCTCAAGAAGTTGTCTTAAGTGAACGATTCAAGCGAGTGTTACAACCCTTGCTTGAAGATGCCGATCTGTCACGGGAGGGGAGGGCTCTGCGTGGTTTCGGAGCAAGTGCAGAGCTATTACGTGAACTTTGTAAATATTCATCTAAAACAAATAATAAGAGTAAGTTAAACAAAACAAAGAGTTGGGACTTGCCTGCTACGCTCGTGGCGAAACTCAGAACTTATCAACAGCAAGGTTACGACTGGATGAACGACCGCTTGGAGCGCTTTCAAGGGGCGCTTCTCGCCGACGACATGGGCCTCGGCAAGACGGTCCAGACCATCGCGGTGGTGGAGCGAATGCTGGAGGATGCGGCTGCAAATCCAGGGATCGTGCTGGTCGTGGTGCCCCGGTCTCTGATTGGCAATTGGCAGCAGGAGTGGGAGCGCTTTGCGCCCGCGCGACAGGTGCAGATCCTGCACGGTGCGGACCGTGACTCCAGGCGCGAAGAGATCCGCCCTGGAAACGTGGTCCTGACGACCTACGGCACACTCGCCCGGGATCTCGCCTGGCATCTGCGTCGGCACTACCGGATGGTGGTGCTGGATGAGGCCAGCGCACTGCGCAATCCGAACACGGATCACGCCAAGGCCATTTTCAAGCTGCAAGCCGACGCCCGGCTCGCCCTGACCGGCACCCCACTGGAAAACGGGGTCCGCGATCTCTGGTCCATCATGCGTTTCATCCAGCCGGGATGGCTCGGTACGCGCCGCGAGTTTGAAGAGCGCTATCCAGCGGCAGTGGCGGGCGATGTCCTTTCCGGCGAGATGGAGCGCTTGAGGCTCAAGGTCTCGCCCTTCCTGCTGCGGCGAACCAAGGAAGCGGTGGCTCCCGAGTTGCCTTCCAAGACGGTGAGCGATGTCATCTGCGAGCTGACGGAGCATCAACAGAGGGTCTACCGGGATCTCTTGCAGGAGAGTCGTCGGCGCATCGAGTCCCTCGACGGAGGCGCTCAGTCCGGAGCCGCCCGCATGCAGGTGCTTACCGCGCTGCTGCGACTGCGCCAATGCTGTGGTGACCTCGGCATGCTGGGGGTGGAGTCTCTCGAAAGGCTTCCCGTCGAGAAGAGGTCCTCGAAGATGGTGCACCTGCTCGAATTGCTGGATGAGGCCATGCGCAGTGGGCGCCGCGTGCTGGTGTTCAGCCAATTTCAACGTCAACTCGTCGCCATCGAGAAGGCGTTGAAAGAAAGGAAGGTGGATTGCCTGCGTTTGGACGGGGGTACAAGCAACCGCCAGCAACTGGTGGATCGGTTCCAAAGTGCGGAAGGCCCACCCGTGTTCCTGATCAGTCTCAAGGCCGGTGGCTATGGCCTGAACCTGACGGCAGCGGATATGGTGGTTCATTTCGATCCCTGGTGGAATCCGGCCGCGGAAGCGCAGGCCACGGATCGGGCCCACCGCATCGGCCAGACCCGGCCGGTTCATGTGTATCGCCTGCTGACCCGCAACACGGTAGAGGAGCAGGTGGTTCGTTTGCAGGAGCGCAAGCGCGCCTTGGCCGCCCTTGTGGATGAGGAGGGTGGAGGGGACGCCACAGGCTGGAGCATGGAGCAATTGCGCTCCCTGCTAAACGGCGCCTGAGGGCGACCCGGATTGTGGCTGATTTTGATCATTCGGGCTTGCTTGCCGCAGGGCGCTCCTATTGACTCCCTCATGGCGGATATTTCCCTAGGTTACTCCTTCGATGACGTTCTGATCGTCCCGGCGCTGAGCGAGGTTTTGCCCGGTGAGGCGACCCTGAAAACCCGGCTCACCAAGGACATTGAACTCAACATTCCCGTCGTTTCGGCGGCGATGGACACGGTCTCCGAACACGAACTGGCGATTGCCCTGGCTCGCGAAGGAGGCATGGGAGTCATCCACCGCGCCTGTTCCATCGAAGAGCAGGCGGCGATGGTCGCCAAGGTCAAGCGCTCCGAAAGTGCCGTGATTCTCAAGCCGCACACCGTGCGCCGCGAAGACACGGTGGCGCGGGTGCTCGAAATCATGGAGCAGCATGGCTTCTCCGGATTTCCCGTCATCGATGAGGAGGGGAAACTAGAGGGCATGGTCACCGGTCGCGATATCCGCTACCTGGATGATCCACAGGCCCGCGTTTCAGATGTCATGACCCCAAGGGAGAAGTTGGTCACTGCCCCTCCGAATACCAGCCACGCCGAAGCCCGCGAGATCCTCTACAAGAACCGGATCGAAAAACTGCCGCTGATCCATGATGATGGCCGCCTGGCCGGCCTCATCACCGGCTCGGACATTCTCAAGCGGGCCACCTTTACCCATTCGGCCAAGGACGAGAGTGGGCAACTTCGCTGCGGTGCTGCCGTCGGTGTCGGACCCGATTGCGTCGAACGCGGCCAGGCCCTCATCGAGGCCGGTGCAGACGCCCTTTTCATCGATGCGGCCACTGGCCACACCAGCCGGGTGATTGATGTCATCGGCCAACTTTGCGCGCTCTCCGATACACCGGTGATTGCCGGCAACGTGGTCACCGAAGACGGCGCCCGCGATCTGGTCGGAGCCGGCGTCAGCGCGATCAAGGTCGGCGTGGGGCCAGGCTCCATCTGCACCACCCGGGTGATTTCCGGGGTGGGAATGCCCCAGTTTACCGCCATCCGCAACGTCGCCGATTACTGCCGTGAGAATGATGTCAGGGTCATCGCCGATGGCGGCATCCGCTACTCAGGTGACATCGTCAAGGCCATCGCCGCCGGGGCCGACCTGGTGATGCTGGGCTCCCTGCTCGCCGGCACCCGCGAGAGTCCTGGCCAGACCGTCCACTACCAGGGACGACGTTTCAAGACCTACCGCGGCATGGGTTCGATTGGCGCCATGCAGAAGGGCTCCGGCGACCGCTACGCCCAGAACAGCTCCGGCAAGCTGGTGGCCGAAGGAGTCGAGGGCCGCGTGCCCTACAAGGGACCGCTGGCGGACGTGGTCTTCCAGTTGATGGGCGGCCTGCGCTCCGGCATGGGCTACGTCGGCGCCAACAGTCTCATGACCCTTCGTGAACGCGCCCGCTTCGTCCGCGTCACTCCCGGAGGCCTGCGCGAGAGCCATGTCCACGACATCGTGATCACCGAGGAGCCGACCAACTACCAACCCCTCGGCTAAGACAGATTCATACCCCCCCCTCCGGCAACGTGCCCATGACGGCACGTTTCCTGCATCATTGATCCATTTCCAACTCCATCCAGATTCATGCATGAAACCAACCACGTCGCGGTCATCGACTTCGGCTCCCAATACACCCAACTGATTGTTCGCCGCGTCCGTGAACTCGGCTTCTTTGCCAAGCTCTACAGCCTCGAGGAATTTCCCGGCGAGATCGGCAAGCCCGGCGCCATCATTCTTTCGGGTGGCCCGAAAAGCACGCGCGACGAAGACGCTCCGGACCTGGATTTCGAGAGCCTCAAGCAGTTCGCGGTTCCCGTGCTGGGCGTCTGTTACGGCATGCAGCTGCTCAACATCAAGTTCGGTGGCTCGGTGGAGAAGAGCGACAAGCGCGAGTATGGCCAAGCCAACCTCTACCCGAAGGAATGCACCGGACTCTACGAGGGGATTTCCGAAACCTCCCAAGTCTGGATGAGCCATTCCGACACCGTCCAGAAGTTGCCGGAAGGCACGGAGGTGCTCGCCACCAACCAGCATGGTACGCCGGTTTCCCTGAAGTGGAACGAACGCTTCTATGGCATTCAGTTCCACCCCGAGGTCACCCACAGCCACGAGGGCATGCGCATCCTGCACAACTTCCTGTTACAGGCCGAGGATCTGCTGCCCTTCCGCATCGACGATTTCAAGCGCGAGATCATCGACGGCATCCGCGCCAAGGTCGGGGAGCGCCAGGTGGTGTGCGGCGTGTCCGGCGGAGTCGACAGCACCGTACTGGCCGTCCTGCTCCACGAGGCCGGCGTCAAGATACGCGCCATTTTCGTCGACCACGGACTGATGCGAAAGGACGAGGGCGAGGAGGTCCGCAACAACTTCCACCGCATGGGAGTTCCCATCGAGACCGTGGATTGCGCCGAGCGCTTCCTCACAGCTTTGAAGGGCGAGGCAGATCCCGAGAAAAAACGGGTGATCATCGGCAACCTCTTCATTGACGTGTTCTGGGATACGGTCGGGGATGCCGAGATGCTCGCCCAGGGGACCCTCTATCCGGATGTCATCGAGAGCGCATCCAACGACAAGTCCAAGGCTTCCAAGATCAAGACCCACCACAATCGGGTCGACCGCATCCTCGAGTTGCAGGCAGAGGGCAAGGTGCTCGAACCACTCAGTGAACTGTTCAAGGACGAGGTGCGAGCCTTGGGTGCCTCCCTCGGGATCGCCCACGACATCCTTCACCGCC
>JAWVYP010000042.1:0-13874 GCA_033722655.1 Akkermansiaceae bacterium
CCATGAGTCTGCGCTCCTTCATTCTCGGTCTTTCCTCCAGCTTCGGCATCGCCTGGCTGGCGGTGGTCGTCATTCCCTATTTCAAGATGCGCAACCTTGAGCCCATCGTCTATCCGGAGACCACAGAGCAGGCGGGGGAAGTCTACTACCCCAAGCGCACCGGGCGGATCGGCAATGGCTCCAATGTCTATGCCGCCAACGGCTGCTACCTCTGCCACACCCAGGTGGTCCGTCCCACCTATGCCGGCAATGACATGTTCCGCCCGGACTGGGGTGGGCTGGCCACAGACGAGCAGCGCGGAGACACCCGCCGCGAGACCAACGCCTTCGATTTCCTCGGCGAATCCTACGCCCACATCGGCATCAACCGCATGGGTCCGGACCTTTCCAACTTCGCCGTGCGTCTGGAGAAGCAGTATCTCCAAGAGGGCCAGAGTCCGGAACAGTGGATCTACCTTCAGCTTCACAACCCCCTCCACTTCGAGTCCAAGCGCCTGACTGGCTCCGCCTGCCCGCCGCGTCCCTACCTCTTCAAAAAGCGCAAGATCGATGGCCCGCCCACCCGGGATGCCCTCGATGTGGAGACCCGTGAGGGCTACGAAGTGGTCCCCACCGCCGATGCCAAGGCCCTGGCTTCCTACCTGATGTCGCTCAAGAAGGATCACCCGGTCCCCCCGCAACTCGATTTCGCGCCCGGCGACCAATGAGCTCCACCCCTTTCCCCTGCACCCACCATGTCTTCCACCCAGAAACCTGATCTCGAAGAATCCATCAACGTGGCTGAAGCCCACGAGAAAGTGGATCGTGAAGTGGCGGCGGCGGCGCGTGAAAAGCGTCTCAACGACCAGGGCAGCGAGCCGGTCAGCCTGTGGCTCTTCTTCGTCTGCGGCCTCGTGTTCGTGATCACCGGCGGCATCCTCGCCCACGGCGGCAAGCTCTTCTCCTACGGCAGTATTTTCCCGGAGAACTACGTCCGACAGGATCCTCCCGGTGAAGGGCCCAAGGGCCCCAAGGCCAAACCCGTGATGGACGCCCTGATGGCCAAGGGCCAGACGGTCTACAACACTTGCGCGGGTTGCCACCAGCCGGGAGGCGATGGCAACAGCCAGTATCCGGCCCTGGCCGGCTCGGAATGGGTGACCGGCGAAACCCAGCGTCTGGCAATGATCATCCTCAACGGCCTCAAGGGCCCCACGAGTACTGGCAAGAGCTACCCGGGCGGCATGCCTGCCCAGCAACTGCCCGCCGAGGACTTGGCGGCGGTCATGACCTACATCCGCAACAGCTTCGGCAACGACACGGGGGATGTGGTCACTGTCGATATGGCTCAGGAAGCCCTTGATATTTCCGCCAACCGTGAGATGTCTGGGCAGACCACCGCTGAAGAGCTTTCGGAGAAACACCTCAAGGATCTGCCCGGAGAAAAACTGGATCCCTCAACCCTGGTGAATCCGATCACCCTTGAGCCTGTTGAAGAGGCTGCCCCCTGATTTCATCCCCCACGTGTCGCTGACACACCAATCCATCTCGAACCTCACTGCCGACTGCATCCATCATGAGCGCTGACGCCCATTCGCACGACGATCACCATCACGATCCTCCCTTCTGGAAAAAGTACATCTTCTCGACCGATCACAAGATGATCGGCATCCAGTATGGCCTGACGGCGATGGCCTTCCTGGCCTTCGGCTTCTACCTCATGATGGTGATGCGCTGGAGCATCGCCTACCCGCACCAGCCCCTACCCGAGTGGATGAGCTGGATCTTCACCGACACCTGGAAGGCTCGCTGGCTGGTTGACGGCAAGCTGACCGGTGAGACCTACAACATGTTTGGGGCCATGCACGGCACCATCATGGTCTTCTTGGGAATCGTGCCCCTGGGTTTCGGTGCCTTCGGCAACTACGTGACTCCGCTCCAGATTGGCGCGCCAGACATGGCCTTCCCGCGACTCAACATGATGAGTTACTGGATCTACCTCGCCGGAGGGGTGATCATGTGTGCCTCGTTCTTCCTTGAGTCCGGAGCCGCCAAGTCCGGCTGGACCAACTACTCGCCCTTGGCGGGATTTGCGGACGGCCAAATCGTCAACCAGTGGTTGGCGGGCCAGACCTGGTGGCTGCTCGGCCTGGTACTGTTGATCACCTCGTCCCTTCTGGGATCGGTCAACTTCATCACCACCATCATCAACCTGCGTGCCCGCGGCATGACCTGGATGCGCATGCCCTTCTTCGTGTGGTCCATGCTCGTCACCGGTTTCCTGCTGCTGCTCGCCTTCCCGCCGCTGGAAGCGGCCGGTATCATGCAGCTGATGGACCGCGTGGCCCAATCCTCCTTCTTCATGCCCACCGGCCTCTACACCGGTGAGGGCCTCGCCGACTACTCCGGTGGCGGCTCGCCGTTGCTCTTCCAGCACCTCTTCTGGTTCCTGGGCCATCCGGAAGTGTATGTGCTGCTGCTGCCCGCCTTTGCCTGCGTCTCGGACGTGATCCCGGTCAACACACGCAAGCCGCTGTGGGGCTACAAGGGCATGGTCTACATGGTCCTGGTGCTCGGTTTCCTGTCCTTCATCGTGTGGGCCCACCACATGTACATGACCGGCATGGGTCCGATGATCTCGACCTTCTTCCAGACCACCACCGTGCTGATTTCAGTACCCTCGGTGGTCATCATCACCTCCATGCTCATCTCGCTGTGGGGTGGTTCCATCAAGTTCACTCCGGCCATGCTCTGGGCCTGTGCCTTCATTCCGATGTTCGGGATTGGCGGCCTCACCGGCTTGCCGCTGGCCTTCAACCTGTCCGACCTCCACCTCCACGACACCTACTACGTGATCGGCCACTTCCACTACGTGGTGGCACCGGGCATCCTCTTCGGCCTCTTTGCCGGGGTACTGCACTGGTATCCCAAGGTCACCGGCCGCTACATGAGCAGTTGGCTTAACCACCTGCACTTCTGGCCCAGCCTGATCTGCATGAACATCATCTTTGCGCCCATGCTGCTGCAGGGCATGGCCGGTTTCCACCGCCGCTGGTACAATGGGGGAGACTCCTACCTCGACAAGCTTGCCGCATCCAAGGGTGAAGAGAGCGCCAACGTATTCGCCAACACTGTGGCCCAATACCTGGACCTCAACATCTGGATGTCAATGGGAGCCTGGACCCTGGCCATCTTCCAGATTCCTTTCGTGATCAACCTGTTCCTCTCCTGGAAGACCGGCAAGAAGGTCGAAAGCGACAACCCCTGGAATGCGACCACCCTCGAGTGGGCCACGCCGACGCCTCCGGGTCACGGCAACTTCACTTCCGAACCCGTGGTCTACCGCGGACCCTACGAATACAGCCGTCCCGACCACGACGAGGACTACCTGCCCCAGTGGCATGAGCCCAAGAAGATGGAGCCGGAAAAACCCGCCGCAGACGCCTGAGCCCCGCTGACCCCCGAATTCAGACCGTTTTCAATCCATGGAAATTCCCTACATCGTCAAGCCCCGCAAGGACACGGGCCTGTTCAACTCCAAGATCGCCATCTGGCTGTTTTTGGCCTCGGAAGTGATGCTCTTTGGCGGCTTCTTCTCCGCCTACGTGTTCATGCGCATCGACGCCGATTACCCCTGGCCCGAGCGCACCCTGCCGGTGCTTCCCGGCCTGATCAACACCTTCATCCTCATCGGCTCCTCGGTGACCGTGGTCTTCGCCTGGGCCGCACTCAAGCTGCGCAAGTGGCGCCAGTTCCAGGTCTTCATGAGCATCACCGTGCTCTGCGCGGTCGTCTTCATGTGCCTCAAGGCGGTGGAGTACAACGTCAAGTTCCACCACCAGGCGGTCCGCCTCAAGGACTACTCCATCGTTGAAGGCCACCTCGCCTACAAGAAGGACAAGGACGGGAACACCATCAAGGAAGACGGTCACAAGATCGAATACAACCGGATCAACATCAAGGCCGAGTCAGTCGTCTTCGACACCCTGCGCTACTACAAGCCATGGGTGAAGGAAATCATCGAGCAGGCCAAGAGCCACGGTTCCACGCTGGAACTAGCTGAGGATGTGAAGGTTGGAAAAGCCACCTTCGAGGCCGGCGAGAAGCTCACACCCGAACTGCTGGGCAAGATCAAGCGTTCCCACACGGCCGCCAATGCCCACAACCAGAAAATCCGCACCGAAGCCCTGCGCGCCGCCTGGAAGACAGCCAAGCAGGAGTATCCCGACAAGCGGGGCTGGGAAATTTCCGACAAGGTCAAGATTGATGAGAGTGCCATCAAGGACGAGCTGCTTCCCGAGCAATCCAAGGTGACCTTCGTCGCCAAGCCGCCGGTGAAACTCGAATTCAAGCCCGGCAACATCAAGCAGGGTGAGGAGCAGTCCCGCCTGCGTGACGACACGGTAATCCAGGGTGAGCTACTCAAAAGCCCGATGAAGTTCCATCACGTGGATGCCATCGACTTCCAGTACCTGGTCATGCAGGCCGAGGAGAAGGGCATCTCGCCCGAGGTCGCCATCGAGAACAGCTGGCTCATCCAGAACGTGGAATTCGTCAGGGAGCTCTGGAAGTGGCACTCCGAAAATGTGGAGGAACTGGAGAAGGAACTGGCCAAGAAGGGACGGGAACCCACCGAAAAGGACCGCTACCGCATCGGCTGGAAGGAATTTGCCGCCAAGGCTGAGGAGGAAGACCTCACCAAGCTGGGCGACTGGACCATCATGGAGGAATTCAAGGGCCCCAATTACGAGGCCCGTGGCACCGATACCTTCCCCGAATTGAAGGTGCCCCGCGACCAGATTGCCTTCAGCTCCAAGTTCGTGCCCAAGTGGAACACCTACTACGCCATCTACTTCACCATCACCGGCCTCCACGGCCTGCACGTCATCGGGGGTGCGCTGGTGCTCGCCTACTATCTCTTCTTTGGGCGCAAGATGTATGAGACCAACCCCGAGTGGCTCACCAACCGGGTCGAGGTCGGTGGCCTGTTCTGGCACTTTGTCGACCTGATCTGGATCTTCGCCTTCCCGATCTTCTACCTCATGTGAGCCCCTTCGCTGAAACGACGGCGCCCAAGTCCTCCTTCACTCAATCCAAGAATTTCACCCCATGGCTGACTCCCCTGAAGAAATCAAGAAATCGGTAACCAAGTACCTCATCGTGGGCGGCGTCCTCTTTGCGGGCACGGTCCTTACCGTCCTGGTTGCCACCGTGCCGGCGCTCGACATCGGCAGGCATGGCTTTGACGCCAAGGATTGCATCCTCGGCCTGGCCATCGCGCTGACCAAGGCGACCCTGGTGGCCTACTTCTTCATGCACCTCAATCACGAGAAGAAGGCGGTTTACTTGATTTTCGGTGGCGCGCTCGTGTTTTGCGCCTTTCTTTACCTGCTGACTGCGTGGTCCGAGGACGACCCCATCCACGACCCACTCTTCTACAAGAAATCCGGCCCTGAAACGATGCTCGACGACTGATCGTATCCTTCCTGCCAAGCAAATGTCCCTCAAAGGATTCCATATTGTGTTCATCACCGTCGCGTCGCTGCTCTGCGCGTTTCTGGTGCTGTGGTCCTTTGTGATTCGCGAGGAAACCAACTCCACGGCCACTGCAATCGGCATCATCGGCATCATCGGCCTGCTGGCCATGCCGCTCTACGGCTGGTATTTCCTGCGCAAGGCACAACGCGAACACCTCGAATGAGCCACTGAGAAACCCCAAAGCCAATGACCATTCCCATGATTGATTCCATCACCCTTGCCTGCTCGACCTGTCGCAACACCACCATCGTCGGTGGCGGCCAGGCGGCCGAGTGGTCCATCTTCTTTCTCTTCTGCATCATCGCCATGGTGCTGGCAACGGTGGGATATTCCATGGTTCGCCTCGCCAAGCGTTCCCGCCAATACGCCGACCCGACCCTTTCCGATGACTGGGACGGCAGCTCCGATTCCTGAACTCCTCTAATCCTCTATCCTCTCTCTTTCCCATGAGCCTTGTTGAAATCTTCGGTGCCCCCAAGAACTACTCCGCCCACGGCGGCCAGGTGGACCACATGATTGACGTGGTGCACTGGTTCATGATCGCGCTCTTTGTCGGTTGGACCCTGTTCTTTCTCTACTGCATCGTGCGTTTCTGGCACCGCAACCATCCAAAGGCCTCCTACCACGGCGTGCGCAGCCACCTGTCCACCCACCTGGAGGTTGGGGTGATCATCGTGGAGGCCGTGCTCCTGCTCGGCTTCGCCTTTCCGCTCTGGGCGGACCGCGTCGACGATTGGGAAGAAGTCCAGGCCAACAATCCCGAGCGCGTGCGCGTGGTGGGCTGGCAGTTCAACTGGACCTACCACTATCCCGGCGAGGACGGGATCTTCGGCCGCGTCGATCCGGACCTGATTTCCGGGGTGGGCGACATCGGCCTCGACCTGGACGACCCCAACGCCCGTGACGACTTCACCACCAAGGCCCTCAAGATTCCCGTGGGTCGGCCTTCCGTGCTCAACATCACCAGCACGGATGTGATTCACAACTACGCTATTGTCCCCATGCGCATCCAACAGGACGCCATCCCGGGCCGCGAGATCCCGATGTGGTTTACGCCCACCGAGACCATGCAGACTTCCGTGGTCTGCGGCCAGCTCTGTGGTTCGGGTCACGGCGCCATGGTCGGCACCATGGAAGTGGTGGAAGCCGATGCCTACGATGAGTGGGCTGCCAATCTCTCGGCTGCCAGCAAGGAAGCGAATACGCCCGAGAATACGCCCGAATAAGGGCTGCGCATGATTTTCTCGCCTCGGCGCCTCGGCCGGATTTTCGATCACTCACTCAGCGCAGGGCCCTACGCCCTGCGTTTTTTGATGAGACCCCGAAGCATCCAGATTGCCGCCACTGACAGCAGGGTCAGGATGGAAGCCGCGGCAATGACCCATGGCCAGGGAATGGGGGCCGGTATGGTGAATTCGTAGACCACCGGGCCCTGGATGGCGCTGGCCAAGGGGGTCTTCCAGGAAAGCGTCTGGCCATCGTCCCACTGCTCATGGGCGTTGTGCTCCTCGATCCGGTAGGGGAAGTGCATGATCTTGGTGATGGAATGCCCTTCGAGCTTGGATTTGGGGATCCAGCGCAGGGCCGGGAGGGCTTCGCCCGGATTGACCGTCCGGCTCACCGCAAGATGCGTCAGTCCCTTCACTCCGACCTCGAATTCACCGACCATCTTGCGCACCGATTCCGGCAATTCCTTGTTGCGGGCGATTGAGTCCCTCAGTTGTTCCAGGCTCATCAACTCGTCGATCTCGCAGCGGATTCTCAGCTTGAGCCGCTTGTCGTGCTCACTGACATGCACTTCGTAGGAGTCGACGCAGGGCTCGTTGGCCATGATCTTTTCGGCGATGGCCTTGACTCCCTTCGGCCCACCCATGATGAGGCTCGAATTGCGCGGCATGTCGCAGATGACTTCGGCCTCTGCACTGCCATCGTCGTGGATCCAGAATTCCTCGCGGATGTCCACACAAGATGCGATGAGAAGGAGGCAGGGGAGGGCGCACAGGTGCAGGATCCACGAGAGCGGGGAAGTCATGAGGAAGCGGGTAAGGACACATCCTCGAAGAGGCGAGGCAGGTCGGGGAGGTCGCCGGCAGTGCGGGCACGCTGGGCGGCAAGGATTTCGCCCTGATGTAACACGAAGGCTCCTGGCATTTGCAAGCCATTGCCTGCCAGCCTGCCGACTCCACAGCCCTGGAAGAGGGCCCGGATTCCCAGCCACCAGTTGCGGGGTCCGAATAGTTCGAGCAGGCCGCCATTGCCCAGGCCGAAAGCGCGGTAGAGCTCACATTTGGGATCGGAGACGGAGGCCACGGCGGGCTCGTCGCCCAGGTATTTGGCTTCCTTGCCATCTCGGAGCATGTGGACCAGCACCAGGCGCGAACCGCGCTGTGTGGCTTCCTGCTTCAGGTTCTCGAGCCCGCGCAGGATCTGGCGGGTGAAGGTGCAGCCAAAATGGCGCAGGAACACCAGGGTGAGGGGAGTCTGCTTCGAGGCCTCCAGCAGATTGGTGCCATCGCTGAGTTCATAGTCCCTGGCCACCTCGGCGACGTTGTTGTCGGCGGGAAGGTCGGACATGCGTCGGCGAGCCGTGCAGCTGGAAGATTTGCAGGTTGGCATTCCGCAATCTAGAGAAACTTTCCATCTCTGCAAGTGGCTCGAATGATCCAGGAGGAGAAATCCCGGGAGCCATCCCATGATCCGCGCTTGCAAGGGCGGCCCACATTTGCTGCCTTGCAGCCCTCCCCGCCTCATCCCCGTCCATGACCCTTGAGAACATCATTTTCCTGCTGCTTGGCTTCGTCCTGCTGGTCGGAGGGGCCGAATTCCTGGTCCGCGGTGCAGCCCGCATCGCCCTCGCCGTTGGCATCACCCCCCTAGTGGTGGGACTGACGGTGGTGGCCTTCGGCACCAGTGCTCCCGAGCTTGCGGTCAGCATGGTCTCCACCTTCACCGGGGACGGCGATCTGGCACTGGGCAACGTCATTGGCAGCAACATCTTCAACATCCTGGTCATCCTGGGCATCTCCGCACTGATTGTTCCGCTGGTGGTCAACCAGCAGCTGGTGCGCTTTGATGTACCCTTCATGATCGCCATCTCCGTTCTCCTGCTGATCCTCGGCCTAGACGGCAATGTGGGTCGCTGGGACGGCCTGCTGCTCAGTTCCCTTCTGGTCGGCTACATCCTGTTTTTGCTGTGGCAGAGCCGACGGGAGGGCAAGGATGTCGCCGAGGAATACGAGGAGGAGTTCGGCAGCGAGGAGGATCAGGTGATGTGGAAGAACCTGATGTGGATCGTGCTGGGCATGACCGGACTGATCCTGGGTTCCAAGTGGCTGGTGGATTCTGCTGTCGAGATCGCCACCGCTTACGGGGTTTCCGAACTGGTGATCGGCCTGACCATCGTCGCGACCGGGACTTCGCTGCCGGAAGTGGCCACCTCCGTGGTGGCTGCGGTGAAGGGCGAGCGCGACATTGCGGTCGGCAATGCCGTGGGCAGCAACATCTTCAACATCCTCAGTGTGATCGGCATCAGCTCGCTGATTTCCCCGGCGGGCATTGCGGTCTCCAGGGCCGCCCTGACCTTCGATATTCCGGTCATGATCGGGGTGGCGGTCGCCTGTCTGCCCATTTTCCTCACCAAATACACCATCACCCGCCTGAACGGGGGGTTCTTCATCCTCTACTATGGCGCCTACCTTGGCTACCTCCTGCTTACTGCATCCAAGCACGATTACGTGGAACATTACCGCTACGCGCTGACCTGGTTCGTGCTGCCCATCACGGCGGTTACCTTGCTGATCATTACGTTCTCCGGAATGAGGCAATTGCGCCGAGAGCTGGATTCGGCGGATTGAAGCCCGAAATCTGGCAATATCCGGGTTGCGGGAGTTCCTGAAATGTGCGTTGTTGTGCCGCGCCCCCGCACGATGAAATCGAGCCCGAAGACTCCGCCGAACTCGCTCTATCCCACAGAGCTGGTAGGACCCCATCTGGAGAAGGTCGAAGCCGCCATTCGGGACCAGGTCCGCGGGTTTGACCCGGCCATCGAGCCCTACGTGGCCTACGTCTGCAACACCGCAGGCAAGCGCATTCGCCCGACTCTGGCCATCCTGGTGGGTGGGGCCACCGGTGGCGTCAATGAAGACCATGTCAAACTGGGGGTGATCATGGAACTCATCCACATGGCCACCCTGGTCCACGACGACATCATCGATGGCGCGGACACCCGGCGCATGGTGCCCACGGCCAATGCCAAGTGGGGCAATTCGCTCTCGGTGCTGCTCGGCGATGCCCTCTTTTCCCATGCGCTGACGCTCGCCACCGAATTCGACAGTATCGAGATCTGTCGCAAGGTGGGCATGGCCTCGCGCGAGGTCTGCCAGGGCGAGATCATCCAGACCCAGCGGCGCTTCGACCTCACCTTCAGCAAGGAGGACTACTTCAAGGTCATCGGCATGAAGACCGGTGCGCTGTTTGCCTCCTCCAGTGGCCTTGCCGCCCGGCTTTCGGGCCGGGACGAGAACCACGAGCAGGCCCTCTACGACTACGGCATGAAGCTGGGCACCGTGTATCAGATCTACGACGATTGCCTCGACTTGGTGGGCTCCGAGGACGTGGTCGGCAAGACCCTGCGCACCGACCTGGCCAAGGGCAAGCTGACCCTGCCCATCCTCAATCTCCTCGAAACCGCCACCGAATCCCAGCGAGTGAAGCTCAACAAGCGCATCCTCGCCGAGGAGCCCCTGGACCTGCCCGTTCTGCTGGGCATCGCCGAGTATGAAGGGGCCTTGGAAAGCGCGGTCGACACCGCCATTGAGATGCTTGGCAGCTGCCGGGAAGACCTGCGACTGCTCTCCGGAGGCGAGCACACCGATGCACTCGAGCAGGTGACCTACTACCTCGAAGGCCTGCTCAACCAGTGTCGAAGGTAGTCAGCTCGATTTCACGGCTGCCATCCTCGAGCGTGCGGATGCGCACCCAGGTGGCACCGGCTGGAATCAGCTCGGCAAAACGCTCTCCCCACTCGATGACCGTGACGCCCTCGCGCTCGAGATAGTCGTCCCAGCCAATGGTGATCAACTCCTCGGCCGATTCCAGGCGGTAGAAATCGAAGTGGAAGACCGGCAAGCTGCCGCCGGTGTATTCGTGGACGAGGCCAAAGGTGGGACTGGTGACGCTGGCTGGGGAGCCAAGGCCGGCGACCAAGCCCTTGGTCCAGTGGGTCTTGCCGGCTCCCAGGTCCCCGCTGAGTATGAATACACTGCCATCGACGGCCTGCCTGGCGCATTGGCGGCCAATTCCGATCATCTCTTCCTCGTTGGCGGCTTTGAGTGTCATTGGCACAAAAAAACCAGCCCGTTGTCCGGGCTGGTTGATGAGAGGCGAATCCGCGTGCCGGATCAGGGCATCAGGTTGTTGGCGCGGGCCTGCTTGATCGCATTGTTGATCTTGCGATGCAGCTTGGCGGAGACACCGGTCACACGACGCGGCAGGATCTTTCCGGTTTCGGTGGTGAACTGGGAAAGCAGCTCGGGATTGGTGTGAACAATCTTGTCGACGGGGATATCGTGGCGGCGGCGCGGCATTTGCCGGTTCGCCTTGCGGAAGTTGATGCGTCGTTGGACGGTTTTCGGCTCGGACATGATGAAATTAGCGGAGTTCGCGGTGAAGGGTGCGGCGCTTGAGGGCAGGATTGAATTTCACCTTCTCAAGGCGGCCAGGGGTACGGAGGCTCTTTTTGTTACGCGTGGTAACGTAGCGGGAGGGGGACTTGCCCTCTGCTCTGGCCTCAGTGCATTCTAGGATGATGATGTCGCGTGGCATGGATTCGGGGGCGGGGATATTGGTCGATTAGTTGTCGTCGTCAAGCGAAACCGACGCGGAATCGTCCTCATCCAGGCCATTTCCGCCGCTGAAGCCGACTTCGTCGGAGGGGCGGAAGCGGCGATTGCCGTATTCCTGCTCCCATTGGGCCTGGCAGGAGACCGTCAGGCGGGCAAAGGGGATGGCCTCGAGGCGCATTTGCGGGATCTTCTCGAAGGACATTTCGCAAACGCCGTAGGTGCCCAGTTCAATGCGGCGCAGGGCCTGCTCGATCTCGTAGAGGGCGTCCTGCTCCTTGGCGAGGACCGAGAGGGCGAAATCGCGGTCGTAGGCGTCACTGCCGGCGTCGCCCTGGTGCTGGCCGCTGCCGGAGGCCTCGGAGCCTTCAGGAGCGTTGCGGATGGTGTCGCGGGTCATACCGTTCATGGCATCCAGCAGCTCGTCGCGAAGGTCGAGCAGACGCTGTTTCTGCTTTTTGATGAAGGACGCCTTGTGGCTGCTCTTGACTCGCTTGACCACTGGCAGTTTCATCACCCTGGGCTCGTCGGAGGAAGTCTGAGTGACCTTCTTGGCGGGAGCCGCCTTCTTGGAGCTGGTTTTTTTGCCAGCCTTCTTGGCCGCTTTTTTGGCCGCTTTCTTGGCAGGGGGAGCCTTTCTGGCCCCTTTCTTGGTGGACTTCTTCTTGCCCGCCTTCTTCTTGGTGGCCTTTTTCTGGGCGGTTTTCTTGGCGGTTTTCTTCTTGGCGGTTTTTTTCACCGCCTTCTTGGCAGTTTTCTTGGTCGCCTTCTTGGTGACTTTCTTCCTGGTGGACTTGCGTTTGGTTTTCTTGGCGGCCATGGGAGTTGAGTTGGGGAATGGGCTGGAAAATGGGCTGGAAAATCGGGTATGGGTGGCCTTGCGGATCGACCCTAACGGAGAGACGACGGTGGCAAGGAGCGCGGTGGATTAGCCCTTCAAGCACAAGCCATCAAGAGGAAAAAGCCGGAGAGGACCAAAAACTGGCCTGAGCGAATGTTTCCAGAGGGCTTGAAATGCCCAAAGGTTCCTCTAGGCTGCGGCCCCGCCATGCAGCTAAGTGCCATTATTGAAGCCCTCCTGACCGCCTCCCAGGAACCCGTTCCGACTGCCGAAATCGCCCGTTTGGTGCGCTCCCGGGTGGCCGAGGCCGAAGACGTCAACCTGCGCAAGCGCGAGGAAGGCCAAGACACCGACGCCATGCCCGAGTGGATGGCTGCCCTCGCCGACACCTCCGAGGAGCAGGTGGTGGCTGCCATCGGCGAGCTCAATGCCACCTACGAGGAGAGTGGTCGTGCCTTCAGTCTGGTGGAGCGCGCCAAGGGCTGGAAGCTCTATACCAAGCCGGAATACGGCGAATTCGTCGGCCAGCTCTTTCCCGGCCGCAAGCCCGAGCGCCTCAGCGGTCCCGCCATGGAGACCCTCGCCATCATTGCCTACCGTCAGCCCATCACCAAGGCGGCGGTGGAGGCCGTGCGCGGCGTGTCCTGTGACGGCATGATCCAGAAGCTTCTCGACCGCGACCTGATCCGCATTGGTGGCCGCGCCGAGCTGCCCGGCCGCCCGCTGCTCTACGAGACCACCGATCTCTTCTTCGAGCACTTCGGCATCCGTTCCATCGACGACCTTCCCAATGCTACCGAGCTACGCAAGGTGGAGCTTCCCCAAGCCGAGGAGCAACCCGCTCCCGAGGAGAAGCAGCTTTCCCTGGCTGAGGCCAAGTCCGGTGAGGCAAAAGACGGCGAAAAGGCCGGCGAGGGCGTCGAAGAAGCCAAGACCGAAGCCAAGACCGAAGGCGAGGCCTGAACCCCAGATTTTCCCCAACCGTGAGCCTCGAGGACATCCGCAAGCAGATTGACGACATCGACCGTCAATTGATGGCCCTGCTCAGCCAGCGCGCTGACCTGGTTCATGAGGTCGGTGTGATCAAGAAGCGCGATGGCCTGCAGATCTACGCCCCCGAGCGCGAGGAAGCTCTGCTGCGCCGTCTGATCGAGCTCAACGAGGGCCGCCTGCCAGAAAAGTCGATCAAGGCCATTTACCGCGAGATCATGTCCGCGGCTCTGGCACTGGAGGAAGACCTCAAGATCGCCTACCTCGGCCCCGAAGGCACCTGGACCCACCAGGCGGCGATCAAGAAGTTCGGTCATTCGGTCAATTACTCGGCCCAGCCCAACTTCTCTGATGTCTTCGACCAGGTGGCCCGCCGCGCCGCCGATTATGGCGTGGTGCCCATCGAAAACTCCACCGAAGGGGCGGTGTCCCACACCCTTGACCTTTTCGTCGACTCGCCCCTGCACATCTGCTCGCAGATCCTCCTGCGCATCGAGCACAGTCTGATGGCGGCCGTGGCCCGCGAGGACATCAAGGTCATCTACTCCCATCCCCAAGTCTTCGGCCAATGCCGCAACTGGCTGCACAAGAATTTCCCCGACGCCGACCTGGTCGAGGTCTCCTCGACCACCAAGGCCGCGGAAATTGCGCGCGACAAGGCGGAGGAGGGCGCTGCCGCGCTGGGA
>JAWVYP010000043.1:0-13775 GCA_033722655.1 Akkermansiaceae bacterium
CCTCAGGCGAACAACCGGACCACACTGA
Source organism: Akkermansiaceae bacterium (assembly GCA_033722655.1). GTDB lineage: Bacteria > Verrucomicrobiota > Verrucomicrobiia > Verrucomicrobiales > Akkermansiaceae > Luteolibacter. The sequence continues at coordinate 29 of JAWVYP010000043.1, forward strand.
TTATCGCGACAGGAGGATCTCAGCACCCGACATGCCAAGTTTGGCGACATCGCAACGCATGAAATAGTATCATGACTGCCCTGTGCAATTGCTGTGCCAGCGCGCTTCAGTAGCTGCGGCCCCAAATCGCAAGCGTGTGGGTCGAGCGGTCGGTCAGCGGGCAGACCCTGCCGGCCTTCTCGATGAGCCCCTTGGGCAACTCAAAGCTGTTGAGGGGCAGGCAGCGGATGGTGATCTTGTGCTTCTTGGACAATTCCTCCTCCTGGTGGGAGTCGCCATCCCAGGCCGTCAGCAACCAGCCGGGGTTGTCCTCTTGCCAGTGGGCCTCGAAGTCCTCCATCGAGTCACAGGCCGTGAGATTCTCGTTGCGGAACGCCAGGGCGCGCTTGAGCAAGTTGCCCTGGATCTCGTCGAGCACCTCGGTCACCTCGCGAAGAAAGTCATCCTTCATGGGGAATTCCTTGGCCGAAACCTCCTGGTCGCGGCGCTGCACGCAAAGCTTGCGACTCTGGATGTCGCGCGGTCCGATCTCGATGCGGATGGGCACACCCTTCTTGACCCACTCCCACTTCTTCGCCCCACCGCCGAGTTCGCGCTTGTCGACCAGCACTCGCAGCGGCTCACCGGCGTATCTCTGGTTGCGCAGCGTCTGGGCGAGAGCCTCGGCGGCATTGATGACTTCATCCCGGGTATCCTCATTGGGAGTGATGGGAACGATCACGATCTGTTGGGGCGCAACCCGCGGCGGCAGCACCAGTCCGTCATCATCGGCATGAGCCATGATCAACGTGCCGATCATGCGCGTCGAAACGCCCCACGAGGTGGTGTAGGCATGCTGCACCTTGCCGTCGCGGCCGGTGAAGGTGATGTCCTGGGCCCGCGAGAAATTCTGTCCGAGGTAGTGGGAGGTGCCGGCCTGGATGGCCTTCCTGTCCTGCACCATGGCCTCGACGGTCAGCGTCTTGTCCGCTCCGGGGAAGCGCTCGTTCTCGGTCTTCTCACCGGGGACCACGGGGATGGCGAGGTGGTCGCGCAGGAAGTCTTCATAGAGCTCGTGAATCTTGTGGGTTTCCTCGATGGCCTCCTCCTCGGATTCGTGGGCGGTGTGGCCCTCCTGCCAGAGGAATTCTGCCGTGCGCAAGAACAGGCGCGGGCGCATCTCCCAGCGCATCACGTTGGCCCACTGGTTGATGAGCAAGGGCAGATCGCGGTAGGACTCGATCCAGCGCGAAAAGGCCGCACCGATGATGGTTTCGGAGGTGGGGCGGATGACGTAAGGCTCGGCCAATTCCCCGGTGGGCACCATCTTCGGCTTGCCGGTCTCGGGATCCTCCCGGACCTCGAGACGATGGTGGGTCACCACCGCACATTCGGTGGCGAAGCCCTCGGCGTGCTCGGCCTCCTTCTCCAGGTAGGACATGGGGATGAGCAGCGGAAAATAGGCGTTCTGGTGGCCGGTCGCCTTGAACTTGCGATCCAGTTGCTGCTGGATGAGTTCCCAGATGCCGTAACCCCAGGGCTTGATGACCATGCAGCCCCGGGTTTCAGAGTTTTCGGCCATATCGGCGGCCTTGATGACTTGCTGGTACCACTCGGGAAAATCCTCGGCACGGGTGGGGCTGACGGCTGTTTTGGGGGCTGGCATGGTTTGTGGGGCAAATAGGAATCACGGGGATGGCCCTTGAACACCAAAAAAATCAGGATTTTGGCCCATTCCGCCCCTCCGGAAGGATCCAAAACCCCCAAAGGTCCACCGATGCGCCCGCCATCGAGGCCCGCAAAATCCTGGATTCCAGCCTTTGGAAGTTTGACATCAGGCGCTCCAAGCTGCTTAATTTCTTCACTAAGCCCATATCCCTTTCCCCATGAGTGAGAACGAAAACCAGGACACGAAGCCCGAAAACGGCGATTCCGACAAGAAAGGCACGTCCAAGATCCCTTTGACCAAGGACACTTCCAAGGCACCCTTGAGCAAGAAAACCACTGCGGTCCCCCTGATGAAGGAAACCGTGCGAGTGACCCTCAAGTCTGCCGATTCTCCTCCCGCCAATCCAAGCGCCCCGACACCTCCCAAGTCCGAGGATTCCGGCAATGCGGGCAATGCGGACAATTCTGACGATGCCAAGGATTCCAGCGAGGAGAAGAAACCCGCTCCTCCCCTCAAGAACACTGCGGCCATCCCCCTCAGGAAGGAGACCATGCGCGTCACCCTCAAGGACAAGAGCACCAAACCTGTCAGCGAGACTTCCGGCACCCCACCCGTCAAGCCGCCAGGCTCCGACTCCAAGGCCCCTGCCTCCACGCCCCCCCTGACCAACAAGGACTCCGCCGAAACTCCCAAGGCCGACAGCCAGGAGTCGGTCAATCAGCCCGCGGCAAAGGCCCCGGACAAGCCCGCAGCACCCACTGCAGGCAAGAAACCTGCGCCGGCCCCCACCATCCCGCTTACCAGCAAACCCAGTCCCACAGTCAAGTCTGATGACAAGGGTAGCAGCACGGGTCCTGCCACGAAGAAGCCGGCTCCGGCTCCCACCATCCCACTCACCTCCGGCGGTGGCGCACCCAAGCCCCCGGCTCCCAGCACTCCGGAAACCAGCAAGGCCAATCCCGGCAAGGCGACTCCTGCTCCGACCATCCAGCTCAAGACTGCCGGCGGTGGCGCGACCCAGCCCGGAGCCAGCAAGCCCGGCGACGGCAAACCGAAGGCCCCCATGCCCACCGTCAAGCTGTCCACCACCAATGCTCCGGTCGGCGCTCCCGCTCCCACCGTGCCACTCAAGACTGGCAGCAACACCGCTCCCGGCGCACCGACCGCCAAGCCCGGTAGCGCAACCCAACCCGGCTCGCAACCGGGCAGTACTCCCTCGGCCCTGCCGAAGGCCACAGTGCAGCTGCCCAGCCCGACCCAACCCCTCACCACTCCGACCCAGCCGCTGACCGCACCAGGCGCCAGCTCCGGCACGAACACCCAGGGCACGACCTCCTTCAAGATCCAACAGGATGCAGCCGAAGGTCCCGCCACCATGACCAAGGTCGTCGCCGGCCTGGGTCTGGTTGCTGCCGCGCTCGTCCTGACCTTCCAGCTGCTCTACGCCAAGGTCTGGATTGAAGTCGACGACAACCCCAACGGCAACGAGTGGGGACAACTCTTCGAGTAAGCCTTCATCTCCCCCGGATCGCTTGCGGCTCCGCTTGACGCGAGCCGCTGCCAACTCCATCTTCGGCGCATGGCACTAGAACTTACCGAAGAAAATTTCGAAGCGGAGGTCATCAACTCCGAAGTCCCCGTACTTGTCGACTTCTGGGCCGAATGGTGTGGCCCCTGCAAGATGATCGGACCCATCGTCGACCAGCTTGCCGATGACATCGGCGACACCGCCAAGGTCGGCAAGGTCAACGTCGACAATGCCCGCGACCTGGCCGTCAAATACAACGTGAAGTCCATCCCCCTGCTGCTGTTCTTCAAGAACGGTGAAGTAAAGGACCAGATCGTCGGCGCCAGCGTCACCAAGGACCAGCTCAAGGGGAAGCTGGAAGAGCTTGCCTGAAGCGCCGCTCAACTTTTTCCTACATGCCGACCTGCGACAAGCGGGTCGGCTTTTTTAATGGCTCGGTCACGAGTCATGAGACATGGGTCATGGGGGCTGGCGCAATGGTGAGACGCCAAGCTGTGACACATGACTTGCCCGATCGCACGCACGGCTTCACCCCTCCATTCGCTGGACATTCCGTGCATCTCGTTCAGTCTCACCATCAAAACATGTCCAGCACCCGCTATCCCGTCGTCATCGGTGGCACCGTTGCCATCGATCACGTCAAGACCCCCGACTCCGAGGCCAGCCACCTGCTTGGGGGCTCCGCCGCCTACGCCGCGCTCGCCGCCAGCTTCTTTGCCAAACCGGTCTCGCTGATCGGCATCATCGGCCACGACTTTCCCCAGGAACACCTCGACATGCTCGAGCGCATGGGCGTGGCCCTGGAAGGCCTGGAGCGCTCGCAAAGCGAGTCCTTCACCTGGTCGGGCGAATACCACGACAACATGAACGAGCGGACCACCCACAAGGTCGGCCTCAACGTGCTCGAAAACTGGTCGGTCAAAGTGCCCGAAGCCAGTAGCCAGGCGCCCATCGTGGTACTGGCCAACATGTCGCCGGACAACCAGCTCGAAATGCTCGAGCAATGCCAGGGTGACGGACCGAGATTCGTGGTCGCTGACACCATGGACCTCTGGATCGAGATCGCCAACGAGCGCCTGCACGAGGTGCTGCCCCGACTCGACCTGTTCGTCCTCAACGAGGGCGAGGCCCGGGAACTCGCCGGCACCTCCAACCTGGTGCGCGCCGGCCGTCTCATTCTCGACAAGGGACCACGCCACGTGGTGGTCAAACTCGGAGAGTTCGGCGCCATGCTTTTCTCCAAGGATCGCGGCAATGACATGGTGGAGCTTTTCCGCACTCCCGCCTGGCCACTCGAAAGCGTGGCCGATCCCACCGGGGCCGGCGACAGCTTCCTGGGTGCGATGGCCGGCTACCTCGCCACCCACGGCAAGGCGCCCTACGACCACGAGACCCTACGCCGGGCCATCATCCGGGGCTCCATGCTCGCCTCCTTCACTTGTGAGGCCTTCTCAACCCGCCGCCTGGAAAATCTCACCCACGAAGATCTGGAGAGCCGGATCGAGGCCTTCCGCAAGACCACGGCGTGGTAACCCGGCGAAGCTGGGTGTTGTTGCTTATTTTGTTATTTGTGATTCGTGATGCTGGATGCGCGACTTTATGGAATTCTCGACCTGGGTTATGTGACCCGGGATCGGGCGGCTGAAGTGACCCGTGCCTTGTTGGCGGGGGGCGTCGACTTGTTGCAGTTGCGGGCCAAGCAGGAAGATGAAGCCACCATCCGTGAGGTGGCGGTCGAGCTGATTGGCCTCTGCCGCGAGGCAAAGGTGCCCTTCATTCTCAACGACTTTCCCAAGCTCGCGGCCGAACTCGGTGCCGATGGCGTGCACATCGGCCAGGACGATGGCTCGCTGGCCGAGGCCCGAAAAGCCGTGGGCGAAGGCAAGCTGATCGGTCGCTCGACCCACTCCCTTGAGCAGGCCCGCGCCGCGCTTGCGGAAGGCTTCGACTACATCGGCTTCGGCCCACTTTTTCCCACCCCGACCAAGCTCGGCCGCCCCGGCATCGGCCTGGCCGACATCCTCGCCATGGAGAAGGAAGTCGGCTCGAAGATCCCCGCCTTCTGCATCGGCGGCATCAAGAGCGGCAAGCTGGACGAAATCATCGCGGCAGGCGCCCGTCGCGTGGTCATCGTTTCGGAACTGCTCACCGACGAGGATCCCCAAGCAGCCACCGCGGCAGCCTTGGCGGCCATTCCCCGGATCACCAATCACAAATAAGCAATCACAAGGAACCTACGGCTTCTGCCGCTCCTCGAGGTAGCGCCCGACCCAACCGATGTCGTAGGTCCCGTTGATGAAGTCGGGATGGTTGATGATCTCAAGCTGGAAGGGAATGGTGGTCTTGATGCCGTGAATGGTGAACTCCTTGAGGGCGCGCTTCATGCGGGCAATCGCAATCTCGCGGGTGGCCGCGGTGACAATCAGCTTGGCGATCATCGAGTCGTAATGCGGCGGCACGGTGTAGCCGGAGTAGACGTGGGTGTCGACGCGCACGCCCTTGCCGCCGGGCGCATACCAGAGACTGATGGTGCCCGGGCTGGGGGAAAAGTTGTTGTAGGGATCCTCGGCGTTGATGCGGCATTCGATGGAGTGGCCGCGGGGCTGGGTGTTGAGGACGTGGTCGGAGAGGCGCTCTCCGGCAGCCACCCGGATCTGCTCCTTGATCAATTCGCAACCCATCACCTCCTCGGTGACCGGATGCTCGACCTGGATGCGGGTGTTCATCTCCATGAAGTAGAAGTTCTCCGCCTTCTCATCGACGAGGTATTCGATGGTGCCCGCATTGCGGTAATCGATGGCCTCGATGAGCTTGGCCGAAGCCGTTCCCATGCGCTCGCGCAGTTCGGGGGTGAGCAGCGGTGAGGGACACTCCTCGATGATCTTCTGGTTGCGACGCTGCATGGAACAGTCGCGCTCGCCGAGGTGGATGTAGTTGCCGTGCGAGTCGCCGATGACCTGGATCTCGACGTGGTGCGGGTTGATGACCAGCTTCTCGAGGTAGCAGTCGCCATTGCCGAAGCAGGCCACGGCCTCGTTGGAGGCGGCCTGGAAGAGCGAGAGGAATTCGCCCTCCTCGAAGCAGGGGCGCATGCCGCGGCCGCCACCACCGGCGGTGGCCTTGATCATCACCGGGAAACCGATTTCCTTGGCCTTCTCAAGTGCGGTCTTGCCGTCGGGCATGATCTCGCTGCCCGGAGTGATGGGCACATCGTTGGCAACCGCCGTGGCGCGGGCCGTAGCCTTGTCGCCCATCATGCTGATCACCTTGGCGGAAGGGCCGATGAAGACGATCTTGGCCGCCTCGCAGATTTCGGCGAAGCGGGCATTTTCGGAGAGGAAACCGTAGCCGGGGTGGATGGCTTCCGCGCCGGTGATTTCGGCGGCCGCAATGATGCGGTCCATCTTCAGGTAGGAGTCCTTGCTGGCGGCGGATCCGATGCAGACGGCCTGGTCGGCGAGCTGCACGTGCATCGAATCGACATCCGCTTCGGAGTAGACCGCCACGGACTCGACCCCGAGTTCGCGGCAGGCGCGGATGATGCGGAGGGCGATTTCGCCCCGGTTGGCGACAAGAACGCGTTTGAACATGGGAATGGGGGTGTGCCCTCGGTCACTGCCGAGCGGCTTGGAGGGAATTACTTGATGTGGAACAGCACATCACCGAACTGGACCGGATTGCCGTCCTCGGCAACGACGGCCGTGATGGTGCCGGACTTCTCGGCCTTGATCTCGTTCATCACCTTCATGGCCTCGATGATGCAGATGGTCTGGCCTTCCGAGACCGTGCTGCCGACGTCGACAAAGGCATCGGCATCCGGAGCGGGCTTGCGGTAGAAGGTGCCCACCATCGGGGAGGTGATTTCCTCGCCATCGACAGCCGGAGCCGAATCGGCAGCGGGAGCGCCACCGGCGGCTGGTGCCGGGGCAGCGGCGGGAGCTGGAGCGGCGGCTGGAGCGGGGAGATTGGCAAGCAGGCCCTTGAGGCTCTCAGCATCGGCTCCCTTCTTCAGCACGAGTTGGAAGTCTTTCTTCGAGAGGTCGAAATGAGTGAGGCCATGCTCGTTCATGAGCTCGACGATGCTGCGAATTTCCTTGAGGTCCACGGTGTGTGTCAGTTGGGGTTGGGTGGGCTGCAGGCCATTCAAATGGCTGCAATCAACGTGGCAAAAGGCTAGTTGTTGCGAGGAAACAGCGTCAAGCGGGAACACCCTCCCAAGGCCCCCTATTTGCTGGCCAAGAGCGTGATAAGCTCGCTAGATCAAGCCCATGGCCCGCCAGCCCCTGCACCAACTGCCCCGAGAGCCCATTCCCGGCGAGTTGGTGCCTGCGCACTATTTTCGCCCCCTGGAGCCGCAAGAGCTGGGACGGCCGGGCCATCCGCTCGAAATCGACCTCGGCTGCGGCGATGGATCCTTCCTGCGGGCCATGGCCGAGCATTATCCGGAGCGCGACTTTCTCGGCGTCGAACGCCTGCTCGGCCGGGTGCGCAAGGTCTGCCGCAAGGCCCAGCGCCAGGGTCTCAGCAACCTGCAGGTGCTGCGCCTGGACAGCAAATACCTGGTGGAATGGCTGCTGCCGTCCAGGAGCGTCTCGCGCCTGCACCTGCTCTGTCCCGATCCCTGGCCCAAGGCCAAGCACCATCGCCGACGCCTGATCCAGGTTCCCTTTCTCGAGGCCGTCGAGCGCGTCCTCGCCGACGATGGCGAGTTCCTGTTCATGACCGACCATCCCGAATACCACGAATGGGCGCAGGAAAAGCTTGGGGAGTTCGGGGGTTTCGAGCTCCTGGAGTGGGAGGAAGACAGCTTCTTCTACCCCAAGACCGACTTCCAGCTGCAGTGGGAGGCCGAGGGCAAGTCGATGATGCGCATGCGCATGGTCAGGGCCAAGGCCTGACAAAATGCACCCCCTGGACACCCTCGGTGCAGACGGTGCTCTGCCTCCGCGTTTCCTTGCACTTCGCGCGCTTGTGCAATACATTGTATCGGATAGGTGTTTCATCCTGTCCGCAACCCCCTTGCAGGACATGTTCGAAAAGTTTTTCACGCTCTTTAGGCGAAAGCCGAAACGCGAGCGTACGAAGCGTCCGCTGCGCCAGGCACAACCCCTCAAACTCGGTCTCGCATTGTCATCCGGCGGTGCCCGCGGACTGGCCCATGTCGGCGTGCTGCAGGTGCTGGAGGAGAACGGCATCGAGGTCCATGCGATCGCCGGCTCGAGCATGGGATCCTATGTCGGATCGCTTTGGGCGGCGGGTTTCTCCGGCAAGGACCTGGTCGAACTCTCCGAGGAGATGCATGACAAGCGGCAGTTGTGGAAACTCGCCGATCCCATCCTTCCCCCGATGAAGGGACTGTTCTACGGCCTCAAGGCCAAGGCCCACCTGATGCGCTCCATCGGTGATCTCCACTTCGAGGATCTGGAGCGCCAACTGCTGGTGATCGCCGTCGACATCGACACCAAGGAGCGGCTGATCCTCTGCAAGGGCAGCATCGCCGATGCGGTCCATGCCTCCTGTGCCATGCCGGGCATCATCGCCCCGGTGATGGTCAACGGCCATCGTTGTGTGGATGGCGGGGTGATCGACCCGGTGCCGGTAGGTGCGCTGCGCCGCTTTTCGGATGTGGACCGGGTGATTGCCGTCTCGGTCATCCCCACCTTCGATGAAATCTACTCGCAGCAGTGCGATGCCTGCTCGGACACCCCCATCTCCCTCTGGCAGCGCATGCTCGAGGGTGTCAACCGGCAGGTCAATGTGATGGCTCCCGGCAACGTGATCGACACCTTCCGCAAGAGCATCAGCGCGGCCCAGATCCGGCTTGCCCACGACGCGGTGCAACATGCCGATCTCTGCCTGAGGCCCGAGCACTTCTCGGCGAAGTGGAATGACTACGCCAACTTCGAACGCTTCATCAATGCGGGCCGCAAGGCCGCCGAGGACAAGCTCGACATCATCCGCGCCCTGCTCGACCCCAACCAAGCTCATGACCCGAAGAAGAACCACATGGTGGGAGACCGCCTCGCCTGACGAGGTCGCCCATCGCCAGACCCACATGCTGACCCGCTACCTCAGGGAACGCGTGGTGCCCTTCTGCGCCCACTACCGGGCCATGTTCGACTCGCTCGGCATGGATGCGCGCGACATCCGAACACTCGAGGACTTCGCCACCCTGCCCTTCACCTCCAAGCGCGACTTCGACAATCCGCGCGATTTCGTCATCATTCCCGACGAGGCCCAACTGGCACGGCAGTGGAGCAGCGTGAAACTCGCCCTGCGCCACGGCCGCAAGGGTGCCAGGGAGCGCCTGGCCGATGAGTTGCGCCCGATCCTGATGACCAGCACCACCGGCCGCTCGTCCACGCCCGTGCCCTTCCTGCACACCAAGCACGACCTCGAGCGGCTGACCATCGGCGGGCGGCGGTTGATGGAACTGGCACGTGCGGATGCCTCGTGGCGCCACATCAACGCCTTCCCCTTTGCACCCCACCTCGCCTTCTGGCAGGCGCACCAGGCAGGGCTCGGTTTCACCACCTTCGTCATGTCCACCGGCGGCGGCAAGACCATGGGCACCGACGGCAACATCCGCCTGATCAGCAAGATCGATCCGGACGCCATCATCGCAATGCCGACCTTCCTCTACCACCTGCTGCAGGAGGCGGCGGCCGAGGGCCTCAAATGGACCAAGCTCAAACGCCTGGTGCTCGGCGGGGAGAAGGTGCCCAAGGGCATGCGCCGCAAGCTCACCGAGCTCTGCAGCCAGGTCGGCGCGAATGAAGTCGGCATCATCTCCACCTACGGCTTCACCGAGGCCAAGGTGGCGTGGAGTGAGTGCGTGACCCCATCCGGCGCGGCCAGTTGTGGATTCCACGTCTACGCCGACATGGGACTGGTCGAGGTGATCGACCCCGAGAGCGGCGAGCCGCTTGCCGATGGCCAGCCCGGCGAGGTGGTCTACACGCCCATCGACGCGCGCGGCACGATCGTGTTGCGCTACCGCACCGGGGATCTCATCGAAGGCGGACTGGTGCGCGAGCCCTGCCCGAACTGCGGGCGCACCTGTCCCCGCCTGGTCGGCAGGATCTCGCGGGTCTCGGACATCCGCCGCCTGCAGATCGGCAAGATCAAGGGCACGCTGGTCGATTTCAACGCGCTCGAGAACATCCTCGATGACGCCCGCGGCCTCGGCGCCTGGCAGATCGAATTGCGCAAGCGCAACGACGATCCGCTCGATTGCGATCAGATCATTGTCCACGCCGTGGCCATGGAGTCCGACCACGAGACCCTGCGCGAGACCATCAACGACTGCTTTCATGCGACCGCCGAGTTCACCCCCAACGAGATCCACTTCCATGACTGGGAAGAGATGCGCCGCCTTCAGGGGGTGGGCAAGGAACTCAAGGAAAAGAAGGTGGCCGACAACCGACCCAGGGAGGACGACACATGAAACCGCTCACCATCATCGCCGGACTGCGAACGCCCTTCTGCCGGATGGGCAGCGACCTCGCGTCCCTGAGCGCGGCCGATCTCGGCCAGCACGCCTGCGCGGCCCTGCTCACCCGCACCGGCATCGATCCGGGTGAACTCTCGGAGGTCATCCTCGGTTGCGTGGCCCAGCCGGTCGACTCCGCCAATGTGGCGCGCATCATCGCCCTGCGCTCCGGGGTGCCGCAGCACGTGCCGGCGGTGACCGTGCACCGCAACTGTGCCTCGGGCATGGAATCGCTGGGCACGGCGGCCGACCGCATGGCCGCCGGGCGCGGTGATCTGTTTCTGGTGGGAGGCACCGAGAGCATGTCCAACATCCCCCTGCTCTACCCGCAGGCCACCGCCGACAAGTTCACCTCCCTCTCCCGCGCCCGCAGCCTGGGCCAGAAGCTGGCCGCCATCGCCGCCTTCCGGCCCAGCGACTTCAAGCCGCGCATCGGCCTGCAGCTCGGCCTCACCGATCCCTACTCGGGAATGATCATGGGAGACACCGCGGAACTGCTGGCCCGCGAGTACGAGCTCTCCCGTCGCGAACAGGACGCCTTTGCCGCCCGCTCCCAGGCGCGCGCCCTCGCCGCGCGCGAAGCTCTCAAGGGCGAGATCGCGCCTCTTCATCTCGATGGCCGCGTGATCGAGGTCGACAACGGCATCCGCGAGGATTCCACCGAGGAAAAACTCGCCAAGCTACGCCCCATCTTCGATCGCAAGACCGGCACGGTGACTGCGGGCAACAGCTCGCAGGTGACCGACGGCGCGGTGGCGCTGCTGGTCGGCAGCGAGGAGGCCGCCGAGCGGCTGGGCATCGAGCCACTCGGCCGGCTGCTTGCCCACAGCGTGGTCGGCTGCGACCCGGCGCGCATGGGCCTGGGTCCGGTGCACGCCATCCACCAGCTGCGCAAAGCGCATGACCTCCATCCCGACGACGCCGATGTGATCGAGATCAACGAGGCCTTTGCCGCACAGGTGCTCGCCGTGCTGCGCGAACTGGCCAAGCCCGGCGACGCCGACCGCCCTGCCATCTCCATCGACGAGGCAAAGCTCAACCGCCGCGGCGGCTCGATCGCGCTCGGCCATCCGGTCGGCGCCTCGGGCGCGCGTCTGGTGCTGACCGCCCTCGACCAACTGCGCGAGATCAAGGGCCGCAGAGCCCTGGTCAGCCTGTGTGTGGGCGGCGGACAGGGCACTGCCCTGTGGCTTGAAGCCCCCTGATCCCATGAACCTCCATCTTTCCATCGACGATCGCATCGCAACCCTCCACTTCGACCGCGAAGGCTCGGAGGCGAACCTGTTTGATCACGACACCCTGCGCGAACTCGACGAGCGGCTCAGCGAGATCGCCGCCGACGGCAAGCTCGAAGGCCTGCTGCTGACTTCCGCCAAGCCGCGGATCTTCATTGCCGGTGCCGACCTGCACGCACTCTCCGGGTCCAAGTCCGGGGAGCTCTCTGAACTCATCGAACTCGGCCAGTCGGTGTTCAACCGGCTCGCCGACCTGCCCATTCCGAGCGTGGCGGCCATCCACGGCGCCTGCATGGGTGGGGGGCTGGAAATTGCCCTGGCCTGCGACTGGCGCATCGCCAGCGACAGCTCAGCCACCAAGGTCGGCCTGCCCGAAACCCAGCTGGGCATCCTGCCCGCCTGGGGTGGCTCCACCCGCCTGCCGCAACTCGTCGGCCTGCCCACCGCCCTGCCGCTGATCCTCGGCGGCAAGGTCCTCAAGCCCGCGCATGCCAAACGCAAGGGCGTGGTCGATGAAGTGGTGGCGCGCGAGCATCTGCTCGCCCAGGCCCGCAAGTGGCTGCAACGCGGCAAGCGCAAGGCGCGCAGCTTCCCCTTGCTGCACAACCCCCTTGCGCGTGCCATCATCAAGCGCAAGGCGCGCCAGGACCTGCTGTCGCAGACCCGCGGGCTCTACCCCGGGCCGAAAGAGGCCCTGGAGGTGGCAGTGGCCGCGGTCGGCTCGTCGCGCGCCGACAGCCTGCGCCGCGAGCACGATGCCATCCTGCGACTCGCCGAGTTGCCCGAAACCAAACAGTTGATCCGGGTCTTCTTCCTGCGCGAGAAGGCGCGCAAGCAGCCCAAGGAAAAAAGTCCCGCCATCCAGCAGACCGCCGTCATCGGCTCGGGCGTGATGGGCTCGGGCATCGCCTACTGGCTGAGCACGCGTGGCCAGCGCGTGGTCCTGCAGGACATTTCCGACGAGGCCCTGGCCAAGGGCATGCAGAAAATTTCCAAGTTGTACGATACGGCTCGTCGCAAACGCGCGCTCGACGCCTTGGAGGCCGAGCGCGGCATCGAGCGCATCCAGCCGAGTGCCCTGCCAGTCCCGCTGAAGCGCTGTGCCATTGTGATCGAGGCCGCCAGCGAGGAGCTCGACATCAAGAAGAGGATCTTTGCCGACCTCTCGGCGCGCGCGGCCGGGGACACCATCCTGGCCACCAACACCTCGGCCCTGCCCATCCAGGAGTTGGCATCCAGCATCGAACATCCCGAGCGCCTGCTCGGCCTGCATTTCTTCAACCCCGTCCATCGCATGCCCCTGGTGGAAGTGGTGCGCACCCCCGACACTTCCGAGGAGGTGATCGCCAGCGCCATGGCCTTTGTCGCAGGCATCGGCAAGATTCCCATCCTGGTGCGCGACGCGCCCGGCTTTTTGGTCAACCGCATCCTCATGCCCTATTTGGTCGAGGCCGCCGATATGTTTGAGCGCGGCGGCGACCCGCAGGCCATCGACAAGGCCATGCTCGACTTCGGCATGCCCATGGGCCCCTTGCGCCTGCTCGACGAAGTCGGTCTCGACGTCGCGATGCACGTGGCACGCACGCTAAGCGAGGCCTTCCCCGATCGCATGGGCCTGCCCTCGATTGCCCAGAAGCTCGTCGATCACGGCCACCTCGGCCGCAAGTCGGGCGAGGGCTTCTACCACTACGGTCACGACACCGCCCCGGGCGACACCGCCATGAGCCTGCGCCGGGGAGGATCTGGCACGCCCGACGACGTGCAGTCCCGGCTGGCACAGCGCATGAGTGACGAAGCTCGGCGCTGCCTGGAAGACGGCATCGCCGAGTCCGCAGACGACATCG
>JAWVYP010000044.1:0-13734 GCA_033722655.1 Akkermansiaceae bacterium
CGTCAGGAAACTGGCGTGGTCCGTGCCGAGCTCACGGCGCAACAGAGAGGCTACATGACCGTCCAAGGCGACACCTATGCTTCGATTGCCGCCGCCCATCAGATTGATGAACAGGATCTTCGGGCGCTCAATGACAATGTCCAAATGCGTCCGGGTCGCAATCTCAAGATTCCGGTCAAGCGCGTGGTCATCAAGGCCACCCGTCCAGTCTCTGCGCAGCCGGTTGCCGCGACTCCTGAAGTGCAGGAAGCACCCGCGGTGCCAGTTCGTGATCAGGGTTTGGTTAGGGCGGTGGATACCCGTGACGCGCCACGTGCGGCCGTGGTCAATACGACGTCAGCCGAAGGAACCTACGTGGTCCAAAAGGGCGACAGCATTTGGGGCATTGCCCAGAGCCACGGCGTCGACCAGCAGAAGCTCATGGAGGTCAACGGCATCAGTGACCCCCGCAAGCTGCAGACGGGCATGACCCTGCGCATTCCCTGAATCACTCCGGACGAGTCGTCCGTATCCACCCCATGGCACGTTATTGCTCCATCATCCTCTGCGCCGCGGTCGCCCTTCTGGTCGGCCTCGGGTTGATCATGCTGGCGAGCACCAGTGCCTGGGTCAGTGGCCTGGAGAATCCCTACCACTTCCTAACCCGCCAGGCCGCGTATGTCTTCATCGGACTGGTGCTGGCGGTCATCGCCACCCGGGTGCCGATCGAAAACTTCCGCAAGTACTCGCCCTGGGCGCTGGGCCTCACCTGCGTGCTGCTGCTGCTCTGCTTTGTGCCCGGCATCGGCATCGAGCAATACGGTTCAAAGCGCTGGATCCGGATGCCGGTCATCCACCAGTTCCAGCCCTCCGAACTGGCCAAGATCGTGGTCGTCATCTGGCTGGCCAGCTGGTTTGCGCGCTGGCAGTCCGAGACCAAGACCTTCTGGCGCGGATTCGTGGTGCCCGGCCTGATCGTGGCCGTGCCGCTCGGCCTAATTGCCGCCGAGACCGACGTCGGCTCGGCGCTGACCCTTTCGGTGACCGTGGGTGCGATTTTCTTCTGCATGGGCTCGCGTCTCATCTACATGGTGCCAACCGCGCTTGCCGCCTGCGGAGGAGTGTTCTGGTATCTCGTCAACAATGCCAACCGTTGGGGACGGATCGAGGCCTGGCTCAATCTGGATGACCCAGCGCACCAACTCGATCGCGGCATGCAGCAGTGGCGCGCCCTGCTGGCCCTTGGCAATGGGGGACCCACTGGCGTGGGGCTGGGCAACGGAGTGGAGAAGTTCGGCACCCTGACCTTTGCCCACATCGACTTCATCTTTCCGGTCATCGGCGAGGAGCTGGGACTGATCTGCACGCTCTCGGTGGTCCTGCTCTACCTGCTGATTGCGGTGGCCGGTTGCGGCATCGCCTTGATGGCCAATGGGGTGTTCAACCGCTGTGTGGCCCTGGGGCTGACCTGCCTGATCGTGGTGCCAGCCATCCAGAACATCGGGGTGACCACCGCCCTGCTGCCCAATGACGGATTGCCGCTGCCCTTTGTCAGTTACGGTGGCACCAGTCTGGTGCTGAGCCTGGCCTCGGTCGGCTTGCTTATCGGCATCCACCGCCGCTCCAACGTGAAGAAGGTGGAGGAGTTCAATCTCAAGCCCGAGACGCGGCTCGCGGTTCGTCTTTGACGGGTTGCTGACAACACCCTTGCGGTGACACCACGGACCCAGCAGGATGGGGGACATGAGATGGATCACTCTGTTTGTCTTCTGCTCCACCCTTGCCCTTGCGAGCGGAGATGAATGGACGCCCCTCTTTCCGGATGGAGCCCCGCTCGGGGTGAAGACGGGCCTGATCGAGGAGGCCCACAAGGAGCGCAACGGATATCCCGACGGAGGCATCCGCCACATCACCGAGCCCGGCTACAAGGTCATGCTGCCCGATGCCGACAAGCGCACCGGAGCGGCAGTGGTGATTTTTCCGGGTGGAGGCTACGCCATGCTGGCCATGGGACATGAGGGTTACGACTACGCCAAGTGGTTGGTGGAGCGGGGGGTGGTGGCCGTGGTGGTGAAGTACCGGGTCAGCACCGACGCTCGGGCGAATGATGATTTTCCGGTGCCCCTGCTCGATGCCCGCAGGGCCATCCGCACCACTCGCGCCAAGGCCGCGGAATGGGGGATTGATCCGGACAGGATCGGAGTGATGGGTTCTTCGGCCGGAGGGCATCTCGCCTCCATGTGCGCGACCATGGCCAAGGAGGAGGTCGGTCCGCCACCAAGCGATGACATCGACCGCCTTTCCTGCGCGGTCAATTTTGCGATTCTGGTCTATCCGGTCATCGGCATGGATGCGGACTGGGGGCATCGCGGTTCACGCCACAACCTGATCGGCAAGGAGGCCCCCGATGCGTTGGCCAAGCAGGTGGCCACCTACCGCCGGGTGGATGCCGATACGCCACCTTGTTTCCTGGTTCATGCTGCGGATGATCGTGCCGTGCCGCTGCGCAATTCGATGGAGTTCGCCGCCCGTTGCGCCGAGCACAAGGTGTCTGTCGTGTGTCACGTGTATGCACATGGTGGTCACGGTTTCGGACTCAAAGGAAAAGGAGATTCGCAGCAATGGGCGAAACGACTCGAGGAATGGCTGGTTTTTCAGGGTCTGGCGACGGCAAGCGGGTCGAAGTGAGTGCGTGTAGCCGGCTCCTCAGAGAAAATCATTTTCCTTTGAGGAGGCAGGTTGACAAAACTCCAAGGCTTGAACAATCTCGCATGGTCGCAATTCGTCCCACGTTCTTTGTGACTGTTTAAACCCTCCCCAAAAAAAGCGCCCCGTGTTTTCCAACGAAGAGTATCTTGCCCAGTTGCTAGTGGAAGGAGGCATGGTCTCCGCGGAAGAAGTGGAAGCCGCCAAGAGTTCGCTGACGGCGAGTGAGACCCTTATCGAGCGGCTGATCAGAGATACGGCACTCACCCAGGAAAACGTGGCCCAGGTCCTCGCGGCCAATGCCGGCATCGATTTCGTGACGCTGCAGGACTCCGAAATCGATCCTTCACTCGTCGATCAAGTGCCACTGGAGACCGCCAAGCGCTTCAGGTGCGTGCCGATGAAGGACGACGGCATGACGCTGAAGGTGGCGATCTCCGACCCGCTCAATTTCGAGACCCTCGACAGCCTGCCCATGATCATTGGCCGCGAAGTGTCCTTTGTCTGTGCCACCCTCGAGGACATCGACAACCACATTGCCGAAATCTATCAGGTTGAGGGAACCGTCAAGCGCGAGGACGGCGACGTCTCCTTTGGCTCCCCGGAAGAGGGAGTCAATGAGCGTGAGGACGCGCCCATCATCCGGCTGGTCATGCACACCCTCACCGAGGCCATGCGCGTGAAGGCGTCGGACATTCACATCGAGCCGCTTGAGACCTCGGTGCGCATCCGCTACCGCATGGATGGCAAGTTGGTGCACACCGAAAGCCATCCCAAGAAGCTGCTACCCTCCATCATCGCCCGCCTCAAGGTGATGAGCGGCACCATGTCGATTGCCGAGAAGCGCCTGCCCCAGGATGGTCGCATCCAGCTCAAGATGGGCGAGAAGGACATCGACCTCCGTGTTTCGTCCGTGCCCTCCAACCACGGCGAATCCATCGTGATGCGGATTCTCGACAAGACCGCGCTCCTGCTCGGTCTGCCCGAACTGGGGTTCTTCTCCGATGACCAGCATGAGTTCGAGAAACTCCTGGGGCTGCCCGACGGCATCCTGCTGGTGACCGGTCCCACCGGTTCGGGCAAGACCACCACGCTCTACGCCTGTCTCAACGTCATCAACAATCCCGACAAGAAGATCATCACCGTCGAGGATCCGGTCGAGTACGAGCTCGCCGGCATCAACCAAGTGATGGTCAAGACCGACATCGGCATGAGCTTTGCCGCCGCCCTGCGCGCCATGCTGCGCCAGGCGCCCAACATCATCATGGTCGGTGAGATTCGGGATGCGGAAACCGCCAACATTGCGATCAACGCCTCGCTCACCGGTCACCTGGTGTTCTCGACCCTCCACACCAACGATGCCCCATCCGCGGTTGCCCGTCTCTCCGACATCGGGGTGAAGCCCTTCCTGATCGCCTCGGCCGTGCGCGCGGTGTTGGCCCAGCGGCTGGTGCGCCGCCTGTGTCCGATCTGCAAGCAGCCCGCCGAGCTGACCGACAAGGAAATGCGCGCCCTTTCACTCGACAGCGCCCGCCTCGCCGACGCCGAATTGCGCGGTCCGGTTGGTTGCGACCGCTGCCGCGACATCGGTTACAAGGGCCGCATGGGCATCTTCGAGATGTTCATGGTCGATGACGAGGTCCGCGGCATGATCAACTCCAGCATGCCCACCGGCCAGTTGCGTCGCCGCGCCCGCGAACTCGGCATGCGCACCCTGCGCGAGGACGGCATCCGCAAGGTGCTTGCCGGCCTGACCTCCGCCGATGAGGTGGTTCACGCCACGATGTCCGATCTCGACTGATCCCAACCGAACCCGAAGCCCCAAAACCCGCCCCGCATGGACAACCAACAGATCATCGACCTCTTTCAGTCGCGCGGTCTCGTCGACCCTTCGCTGGCCCAGGACATCCTGGCCGAGGTCGAACACAGCGGCAAGGAGATCGCCGAGATCCTGGCAGACTTCGAGGTGGTTCAGCACCGCGACGACATCTGGCCCATCGTCGCCAGCGAATTGGGCACGGAGGTGGTGGACATCCGCGACTGGCATCCGGCCGACGCCCTGCTGGCCCTGGTGCCCGCCGGAACCGCCCGGCTCCACGGGGCCCTGCCGGTGAAGTTCGATGACGATGGCCTGAGCGTGGCCCTGGTCGATCCGCTCAACCCGCAGGTGGTCGAAGACCTTCGCTTCGCGCTGGAGCGCGACATCCGCGTGGTCGTGGCCCCGGACTATCTGGTCGAATCCAAGATCAACGAGTGCTATGGCGGCGAGGGCAAGGCGATGGAGGACATCCTCTCGCAGTTCGAACTCGCCTCGACCGAGCTTTCCGATGGCGACCTCGAAAGTGAGGTCAACTCCGCGCCCATCATCCGCTACGTCGACCTGGTGCTTTACCAGGCGATCAAGGAGAAGGCCTCGGACATCCACTTCGAACCCTTCGAGGGCGACTTCAAGATCCGCTACCGGGTCGATGGTGCGCTCTACGAAATGGCGCCGCCACCACCGCATCTGGCGCTGCCCATCCTCTCGCGCGTCAAGGTGATGGCGAACATGAACATTGCCGAGCGCCGGGTTCCCCAGGACGGCCGCATCGTCAAGCAGGTTGGTGACAAGCAGGTCGACATGCGGGTGTCCTCACTGCCCACCATCTACGGCGAATCCATCGTGCTGCGTGTCCTCGACCGCGCCTCGGTCAACCTGTCGCTCGACAACCTCGGCCTGCCCAACCATATCTACGACTACATCTCGGACACCATCGAGAAGCCCAACGGCATCTTCATCGTCACCGGTCCGACCGGTGCGGGCAAGACGACCACGCTGTATGCGGCCCTGCGGCGCATCAACACCATCGATTCCAAACTGCTGACCGCGGAGGATCCGGTCGAGTATGACATTGATGGCATCATCCAGATTCCCATCAACGAGGCCATCGGTCTCACCTTCCCGCGCGTGCTGCGTGCCTTCCTGCGCCAGGACCCCGACCGCATCATGGTCGGGGAGATGCGCGACAAGGACACGGCGGCCATCGGCATCCAGGCCGCGCTCACCGGCCACCTGGTGCTCTCCACCCTTCACACCAACGATGCCCCGGGTGCCGTCACCCGCCTGCTCGACATGGGTTGTGAGCCCTTCCTGGTGGCGGCCTCGCTCGAGGGGGTGCTGGCCCAGCGCCTGGTCCGCAGCATCTGTGAGGAATGCAAGACGGCCTACGAGCCGACGGAGGCCATTCTCAGCCAGCTGGGTGTCTCGGCCCATGAGTTGGGAGACAAGGAATTCTACACCGGTGCGGGCTGCGACCGTTGCGGGCAGACCGGCTACCGGGGACGCCAGGGTCTCTACGAGTTGTTGGATATCAACGACTCGCTGCGGGATCTCATCACCAGCAGGGCGCCCACGGTGGTGCTCAAGCAGAAGGCCATCGAATTGGGCATGAATACCCTTCGCGAGGACGGATTGCGCAACATCTACCTTGGCAATACGACCATTGAAGAAGTATTGAAGTATACCTGATTTCATTCACAATCATCCAGCCTCCCCTCCGTAAAAAAACCTGATCCACCACCACCATGGCCAAATTCCAATACGTCGCCCTCGATGCCAAAGGGGAGCAAAGCTCCGGCACCATCGAGGCAAATTCCGAAGCGGAGGCAATCCAGCAACTGCGGGAACAGCACCATCTCTATCCAACCCACATCCAGGAGGAGGGCAAGGCGGCCAAGCCCAAGGCGGCCACCAAGAAAAAGCAGAAGGCCAGTGGCAAGAAGGACCCGATGAAGGGTCAATTCGGCGTCAAGGTGAAGCCGAAGAACCTGATGATCTTCACCCGCCAGCTGGCGACCCTCATCGATTCGGGCCTGCCCTTGGTGCGCAGTCTTACCGTGCTGGAAAAGCAGGAACCCAACCCGCTGCTCAAGCAGACGATCAACCATCTCGCCGACAACGTCCAGGGTGGCTCAACCTTCTCGGAGTCGCTGGCGCAGCATCCCAAGATCTTCAACAAGCTCTATGTCAACATGGTCAAGGCCGGTGAGCTCGGCGGTGTGCTCGAACTGGTGCTGACCCGTCTGGCCGAATACCAGGAAAAGGCCCAGAAGCTGAAGAACAAGATCGTCTCGGCCATGGTCTACCCGATCATCGTGATGCTGATCGCGGTCGGCATCCTGATCTTCCTGATGATTTTCATCGTGCCGAAGTTCAAGGAAATGTTCACCGAAACCAACCAGGAGCTGCCCCTGATCTCCCGGGTTGTCTTCGGGACATCGGAGTTCTTCCTGAACACCACGATGCTGCCGGGTCCGCTTCCCAACATCGTCTACGTGCTCATTGGCGTGTTCGTCGCCTATTTCTTCATCCTCGCCTGGGGAAGAACCGGCCCGGGTCGCCGTGTCATCGACACCACGAAAATGAAGCTTCCCGTATTGGGTGATCTCCAGCGCAAGAGTGCCGTGGCCCGTTTCTCGCGCACCCTCGGCACCTTGGTGACTTCCGGGGTTCCCATTCTCCAGGCCCTCAACATCACCCGCGACACCGCGGGCAACGTGGTGCTCTCCGATGCCATCGGCAACGTGCATGAAGCGGTCAAGGAAGGGGAGAGCATCGTGGCTCCCCTGCAAGCCTCCGGCGTCTTCCCCAGCATGGTCATCTCCATGGTGGACGTGGGCGAGGAAACCGGCCAGTTGCCCGAAATGTTGCTCAAGGTTGCCGATGTGTATGACGACGAGGTCGATGCATCCGTGGCGGCTCTGACCTCCATCCTGGAGCCGATCATGATCGTCATCCTCGCCCTGGTGGTGGGCGCGGTGGTCTTCGCCCTCTTCCTGCCCCTCATCAAGATGGTCTCGACCATGGACAACCAGTGAAGGAGCTTGAAATGGGCCACCCGCTGCGCTATGCTGCTCAGATGAACCTAGGATTTCCCCAGCGTTCGCGTGGTTTCACGCTGATCGAGATGATCACCGTGATGACGGTGATCGTCATCCTGGCGGGCCTTACGGTCGCCGGCATGGGATTCGTCAACGAGAAGAAGGCCAATGCCAAGGCCGAGATCGACATCGAGATGCTCTCCAAGGGCATTGAGCAGTACAAGCTCGATTATGGGGAGTATCCCGGCCTCGAGGAGGATACGCCGGCTGATGGCGACATCTCCGAGGAACTCTACATGGCGCTCTTCTACGACCCCTTCCAGACCCGTGAGGACGCGGACCCTCACAACGACGAAACCATCTACCTTCCCGAACTCGATCCCAGGAACAGCAAGCAGGGCTGGGTGGCCAACACCAAGGCATCCACGCCGCCTGCCGATCTGAAGATCGTTGATCCGTGGGGTCGCCCCTATCGCTACCGCAAGGGCGTCAATGCCCAGAATCCGGACTTCGACCTGTGGTCGACCGGCAAGGACGGCAAGACCGATGAGCTCAATCCCGACCGGGGGCAGGAAGGCAACCGGGATGATGTGCGCAACTTCTAGGGAAACGCTGATTCAATCCACACACTGACGAAGAATTTTTGTCATGCCAGAGGGAGACATGACAGAGGGGCAAATAAAGAAGGCCTGTAACAGTTCTGTAACTGACTGACTATCAGTGGTCGTTTTTTGAAATAGTGCCCTGAGACGCTTCAAGCCAGCTTGGGCGCCGCCCGGCCAATGGTGGGGACACACAAACTTGGGCTCGTGCCTCACCCACGAAAATCATGAAATATCCGGGCTGGCCCGGATATTTCATGAAACCTCGGTCTGCGGCTTGTCCCTCCCGATGTTGCCTGCGTTCTCCTTGAAAACGCAGTTGGACAGAGTGTCAACTCAGCCCTGATTGCGTTTTCAGCGTTGGCCTTGGCAACATCGAGAATTCCTGCGCCTCGCCCACGAGAATCATGAAAGATCCGGGCTAGCTTCGAGCGGAGAAGGGCCGTTTCGTGAATCCGGGCTTTGTTCTCGACGGAATCCACTGGGCGGGTCTTCATGGGAACCCAACATGAGCGAGGATAAGCATCCAACCCAAACCAAGGACGAGAGCCAGCCTCAGGGGGCAGCTCGCAATTCAGCCGACCAAAACAACTCCAGCTCACCGAAGCCGGAGCAGACCCAGGAGGACCGGAAGTCCTCGAAGTCCTCGAGAAATTCGAAGCCATCCAAGGTTGAGAAAGGCGAAAAGGAAGAAAAGTCTGACAAGTCTCCGGAATCCAAGAGGGATAAGTCCCGCAGGAAGGGCGGAGGCGAAAATTCCAAGGATGAGGAAAAGGGCAGTTCCCGTGGAGACGGCAAGTCCAGCAAGTCGGGTTCATCGACTCGCAAGGGCGGCCCCGACAAGAACCAGGACAAGGACTCAGGCCAGGAGGGTGGGAACTCCAGCAACGACAAGGACGGCGGCAAGTCATCAGGCCGTCGCCGGCGTTCGCGCGGGGGCTCATCCAGGAAGCCCTCGGGCAAGCACGATTCGGACCTGGTGGCCAAGTATGCCTGGAAGATCTACCTTGCCGAGATCACCGAAGAAGGCGTGACCCTGACCGATGACAAGGCTGCCAAGGTGCTGGCCAAGCGCTGCTTCGAGTTGGCGAACACCTTTCTCGACGAGCAAGAGCGTCAAGACTGAGTCATACCGCGGACGATCCGCCTTCGCGTAGCTACGGCGGGACAAGCGAATCAATTGCGAAGCCGCGGACGATCCGCCTTCGCATGGCTACGGCGGGACAAGCGAATCCATTGCGAAGCCGCGTAAGACAGACGGGAGCATGAGAGCCTAGCGGACGATCCGCCTTCGCGTAGCTACGGCGGGACAAGCGAATCAATTGCGAAGCCGCGGACGACCGAAGGGAGTGCAAGCGCCTAAGAAGGAGTGCAAGCTATACTACCGATCAGTAGACGTCGCGCTGGTAGCGCTTTTCCTTCTTCATGGTGGCCACGTATTCGTCGGCTTCTTCCTCAGACATGCCACCGTGTTTGGCAATGAGCTTGCGCAGGGCCGTGTCCACATCCTTGGCCATGCGAGAAGCGTCGCCACAGACGTAGAAGGCGGCGCCCTCATCGAGCCATTTCCACAGCTCGGCACCCTGTTTTTCCATCAGGTTCTGGACGTAGATCTTCTCGGGCTGGTCGCGGGACCAGGCGAGGTCGAGGCGGTCGAGGGTACCGTCCGAGAAGTATTCCTCGATCTCCTCCTGATAGAGGTAGTCGGTCTCGGAATGCGGATTGCCGAAGAAGAGCCAGTTTTTGGCCTCGGCATTGTCGATCTTGCGCTGTTCGAGAAAGGCGCGGAAGGGAGCGATGCCGGTGCCGGGGCCGACCATGATCACTGGTTTGGCGGTGTCTTCCGGCAGGCGGAAGGCGTTGTTGTGGTGAACAAAGACCTTGGGTTTGGTTTCGCTGTCGATGCGGTCGGCCATGAAGGTCGAGCAGACCCCGCCTCGTTTGCGGCCGTGGGTTTCGTAGCGGACAATGCCGACACAGAGGTGGACTTCGCAGGGATGGGCCTGGGGGCTGGAGGCAATGGAGTAGAGGCGGGGCTGGAGCTTCTTGAGTACTGAGACGAACTCCTCGGCATCGCTGAAGTCAGCGGGGTGGTCGATGACCAGGTCAATGAGTTCGCGGCCCCAGCAGAAGTCCTGCCAGGCCTGCTTGTCATCGGCTTCGACCAATGAGCGCAGGAAGGGCGAACCGCTGCGCGGTTGCCATTTCTTGATGAGACCTTTGTTGAGTGCGCCAATGTCGTAGTGGGCCATCAGGGCCTCGCGCAGCGGGATGTCCTTGCCGTCCCTGCCGGGGACCTCGTCGGGCCGGAAGGGCAGGTTCTTGATGATTTCGTCGACCACGGCAGGATCGTTGACAGGAAATACCGCCAGCGCATCGCCAACTTCGTATTCGAGGCCCGAGCCCTCGAGCGAGAATTCGAGGTGGTGTGTTTCCTTGGTGCCGGGACCGTTGAGGTTGCGGTTATGGAGAACCGTGGAGGGGAAGGGGCGTTTTTTGGAGTAGCCTTCGCCGAGGTCCTCATCCTCGTCCTCGCTCTCCAGACCGCTGGCACCGGCCGGGCTGAGGGCAGCCAGCACTTCGGCGGACCATTGGGCGTAGGGCTCGTCGGGATCGACATCGACGTCCATGCGCTCGCGGATGCGGGTCGCTCCCAGTTCGGCGAGCCGATTGTCGAATTCGATGCCGCATTGACAGAAGTCGGGGTAGTCGCTGTCGCCCAGGGCCAGCACGGAATACCTCAGATCGGGGAGCTTGGGAGCGTCGTCGCCCATCAGCCAGCCGTGGAATTCGATCGCGCTGTCGGGGGGCTCGCCGTCGCCATAGGTGGAGACGATGACCAGCAGGTTGCTTTCGCTGTCCAGCTTGGCCGTGTCGTAGTCCGCCATGTCGGCGATGGAGGCGTCGAAATGGCGCTTCTTGAGGGTCTTGACCAGTTTCTTGGCGAGGCTTTCGGCATTGCCGGTCTGGGTGCCGTATAGAACCGTCACCGGGATGGCGTCGGCGGCACTCTGGGGCTCGGAGGCCTCGGCGAGCGCACGGGTCAGGAAATCGTCTAGCCAGGCCCGCTGTGCGGGAGTGAAGGGAGCGTCGTCTGGAAGCTGAATCTTGATTGCCATGGTAGTCGTCAGTGCCGAGCTGAAACCGGCGGGCGGGGGGTGCACATGGGAGGTCGGGCGGGGCTGCTCATGGGAGGCGGGCGGGGCTGCTCATGGGAGGCGGGCGGGGCTGCTCATGGGAGGCGGGCGGAGCTGCACAACCTGCTGCCTCAGAAGCAGGCTGGCAAGCCTGTTTCGTGCCAAGCGGCCATGCTTGCGGGCAAGGCTGCCGGAAGTTGGCGAAAGCTAGCTCGGAAACTCAGGATTTCCAGTTCAGAGCGCCCTTTTTTAGAGCGTAAACATAGGCTAGGCCGAGGATTCCGGCAAAGCTGGCCATGCTCAGGAGAGCCGTGCCACTCTCCTGGATCAGGTCGCGAAACTGGGTTGCCCAGGGATACATGAAGACCACTTCGATGTCGAAGAGCACGAATAGCATGGCCACCTGGTAAAACTTGACCGAAAAGCGGGAGGCACCATCTCCGATGGGCTGCATGCCACATTCGTAGGGCACGTCCTTCTGTTCGTTGCTGCGACCGGCGCGGCCGACGACCACACTGAGGATGAGGACCGTCGCCGCAAAGCCCATGGCGACGATGACTTGGAAGAGGACGGGGAGGTAATTCTCAGGCATGGCTGGCTGCGCCTTCAGTAGCCCAGGATGCCGAGTTTGGGTAGTAAAAAACCCCACATCCCGAGGGATGTGAGGTTGGGTTGAATGGAACGGAATCCAGTAGACTGGAATCAGGAGAAATCAGTCCTGGGCTGCGGCTTCCTGCTCGGCCGCGTAAGCGCTGGAGGCTTCGTGGACGCGGTCAGTGCCCTTGTATTCCTTGCCGATTTTCTCGACGAGGCCACGGGTGACCAGGTTTTGAAGCTTTTCATAAGCCCGAAGGCGGAGCATTTCCTCGCCACCGCTGACGGCGTTGCGCTCTTTCAGGTTGGCGAAAACGCTCTCGAAGAGATCGTTGAAGCCATATACCTTTTTGTCGGCGAGCACGTTGCAGAGTTCATCAGTGACGTGGTCGGGGAGACGGCGCGAGAAGCGAGTTCGTTTCGAAGTGATTGCCATAACGCTGACAATCATAGACTCTTTTTTAAGAAATGCGACTTAAAAAAGAGCTAATTATTTCAAAATACCTTGATAATAAAGCAAGCTTAAACATTGTCGCGACCCAGAAGCCCCTGAGTTTGGGTGTTTTTTGTGGCGTTGCTCGCTTGACAGAAGCCCGAATTTGGCGAATCTCGCCGCCCCAGCGCGTCGGTAACGTGTTGGATTCACCCCCTTCACCAATGAAAGCAGAGATTCACCCCGACTATCAGCCCGTGGTTTTCGTCGACATGACCACCGGCAAGCGTTTCATCACACGCTCGACCAAGACCTCCGACAAGAAGGAGACCATCGATGGTGTCGAGCACAGCGTGATTTCCATCGGCGTCACTTCCGATTCGCACCCCTTCTTTACCGGCCTCGCCCAGTTCGTGGACACCGAGGGCCGCATCGACAAGTTCCAGAAGCGTTTCGGTGCCGTGCGCCGCGCCGGCAAGCCCAAGCTTTAATCCGCCAGGCTGCAATTTTTCCACACCCCGTGGTCCCTTGTGGACCCGGGGTGTTTTTCTTGCCAGCCATCGCCTGATCGCGAAGTCTGCCTGCCTCTCTCCGACATGCTCGCCAAACGCATCATTCCCTGTCTCGACGTCACTGACGGCCGCGTGGTCAAGGGTGTCAACTTCGTCGACCTCATCGATGCCGGCGATCCGGTGGAGGCGGCGATGGCCTACAACGAACAGGAGGCCGATGAGCTTGTGTTCCTCGACATCACCGCTTCCTCGGACAATCGCAACACCATGGTCGATGTGGTCCGCCGCACCGCCGAGCACTGCTTCATTCCATTGACAGTGGGTGGCGGCATCCGCTCGGTGGAAAACATGCGCGAGATGCTTTTGGCCGGTGCCGACAAGGTGGGCATCAACACCTCGGCGGTGAAGAATCCCGATCTTGTCGATGCCGGGGCCAAGGCCTTCGGCAGCCAGTGCATCGTGGTCGCCATTGATGCCAAGCGGGAAGGCCCGGGCAAGTGGGGCGTCTACACCCACGGCGGGCGCACGCCGGTCGGCCTGGATGCAGTGGAATGGGCCAAGCAGGTCTGGCACCGTGGAGCCGGCGAGATTTTGCTTACCAGCATGGATGCGGACGGCACCCAGAATGGCTACGACATCGAGCTGACCGCGGCCATTTCCGGTGCGGTGGGTATCCCGGTGATCGCCAGCGGGGGAGCGGGCAACCTGCAGCACATGGTCGACGTCCTCGACGAGGGCAAGGCTGATGCAGTGCTGGCAGCCAGCATCTTCCACTTCGGAAAGCACACGGTCGGCGAGGCCAAGGAATACTTCAGCGAGCGCGGCGTTCCCGTGCGTCCACCCTTCCAGGCAGGTTGAAGCTCAGTCGGAACCTTGTGTCATCCGGTCGACAGCTTTTCCAGGCAGGCAAG
>JAWVYP010000045.1:0-13696 GCA_033722655.1 Akkermansiaceae bacterium
CAGCAATAGCGATCCGTCGGCCATGGGCGCTTCACTCCTTGGTAGGGTCCTCGGAGTCCTCCGGTTCGGCGTCATCCGTCGCCTCCTCCGTCTCGCCGGTTTCTTCGCTCGATTCCTCGGCAGCAGGCTCCTCGGCTTCACTTTCGCCCTCGCCCTCGCCCTCGCTGTCGGCTGGGGCTTCCGGGACCTCTTCCTCGGCCACCGGCTCGGGCAGGCGGCCATTGTTTTCGAGCAGGACAAAGACTTCCTCCTGCACCTTCTCCACTTCCTCGAGCGGAATGTTGGGATCGCGGACCAGATAGACCTCGCCGCTCTTGCGGTGTTCGTAGACGCGCATGATGCCGTTGGGCATGCGCTGGCTATCGGTCTCGCGCAGCAGCTTCTTGCGCTCAAGCATCACGGCTAGGATGTAGCGGGTGTTCTCGGTGTGTTCCTGGTCTTCCTCGATCAGGCGCTCGAGCAATTCCTCCGGGCTGAGTTGCTTGATGGGGTCCTCCTTGGATTCGTCCTCCGGCACCTCGTAGGTCGAACGCCAGAAGGAAAAAGGCGCCTCCGCCTCCTCGCCACGGGCCTCCCAGGCCTCGATGCAGAAATCCCGGCGCAGGTAGCCGGAGCTGTCGGGATCGGGGAAGAGGGCGGTGACGATCTTTTCGCCGTGCTCGAAGGGGCGCTGGGTGTCGGCGCATTGACGGGCGCGGGAGCGGACGTGCCAGGATTCAGCTAGGGCCATGGTGGGGATTCAGGATGTGGGTTGAACGGTTCGGGTGGGCGAGAACAGCCGACGGATGCTCGCGTAGATGGGTCGGCCAGTGACGCGGCGGTGGAAGAGGAAGGCGCCGATGCCACCGAAGATCAGGTTGGGCAGCCAGGCAGC
Organism: Akkermansiaceae bacterium; assembly: GCA_033722655.1. Taxonomy (GTDB): domain Bacteria; phylum Verrucomicrobiota; class Verrucomicrobiia; order Verrucomicrobiales; family Akkermansiaceae; genus Luteolibacter. The sequence continues at coordinate 875 of JAWVYP010000045.1, forward strand.
AAGGGCGGGCGGCAGGTAGCCCGACTCACCGAAGGCCAGGATGATGGTGTTGATGAGCAGCATCAGCATCGAGAGTACGACCGCAAGGAAGATGCTGCCCGCCGACCCGCGGCGCGAGAACTGGATGGCCAGGGGCGCGGCGAGCATCACGGTGACCAGGCAGGCAAAGGGCAGGGCGAGGCGGTAGTGTCGATGGGTCAGGTAGGGCTCGGGATCGGCAATGTGGGGGAAGCGTTTGTGGGTATCGAGCCAGGCATTGAGGCCGGGCACGCCCAGGTGTTCGGCGTTGAGGCCCGGCTTGATGATCTGCCACGGGGTTTCCGGCCAGTCGTCGATTACCAGCGGCCCTTCGGCCACCTCGTAGTAGGGGGCCTGTCGTTGTGGGAAGTGGCAGGTGACAGCATCGTAGAACACCCAGCGCCCGGTGTCCGGATTCCAGCTCGCCCGGCTCGCGGTCATGCGGGTTTCGAGCTCCCCATCCTCGTTGGTGGCCGTCACTTCCACCCCGCGGATGGCCTTGCCGCGTTCATACTCGCTGGGGAAGGACTTGACCATCCACAGGCGCTCGGTCCGCAGGTTGCGGTAGAGGACCTTGGTGGCCTTGTTGGCCTGCGAGCCGGTGGCCTGTTCGAGGATTTCCGATTCGCGGCCCTCCGCAACGGGCGCCCAGCGGTAATTGATGCAGATGGCAAACAGCGTGCACAGTCCGCCGGCGACCATCACCGGCAGGCAGATGCGCAGCACGCTGCGCCCGGACTGGATGATGGCGATGACCTCGCGGTTGCTTGAGAGCTTGCTCAGGGATTCCAGCAGCGAGAGCAGCAGCGCATAGGGCAGGATGAGCATCAGGATCGCAGGCAGACGGGTGAAGTAGTAGACCCCGGTGGTGCTCACCACGCTGTCGGACTGCGCCAACTCGCTCATGTTGTCCGAAACGTCGAGCAGCAGCCAGATGGTAAAGAGGGCACCCAGGCAGATGAGGAACATGCTCAGAAAGCGCCGCGTGATGTAGCGGTCGAGAATGTCACCGAGGGTGTAGAGCCAGGCGGCCAGGGCTGGCAGCAGGCAGATGACGGCGAGGATCCAGGGGCGGGCTTTTTCGGCGAGCACGTCGGAGTCGGGAAATCCGATGAGCTGTTGCTCCACCGAGCGCAGTTCGTAGGGCAGCAGCACCAACAGGAGCAGCAGGCCCAAGCCCCCCACGCCGATGACCAGCGGCCATTTGCGAGGAATGCGCTGCAACCAATTGGGAACGGACGGGGGTTTGGACATGCGGGCCGAGGCCCGGAGATTGGCGGCTTCCGGGGCGGAGTGTCGAGCATTGAAGCAAGGAGCGTGGAGCAAGGAGCGCAGAGTTTCTGAAGAACTTACTCTTAGCTCCGCGCTCCAAGCTCCAAGCTCCACGCTCCACGCTTTTACTCCTTGCTCCCTGCTCCATGCTCCTTGCTATCTTACACCTGCAATGATCGGACTTATCGAAGGCGAAGCAGCACCCGGGCTCCCGGATGAGGTGCACGAGGCCTTCTCCGCCTCGGGACTGTTGGCCAAGTCGCCGGATTTTGAATACCGTGCCGAACAGCAGGAGCTGGCAGTGGCGGTGGCCGAGGCTTTCCACAAGGGCCAGCCGCTGGTGGCAGAGGCCGGCACGGGAGTCGGCAAGTCCCTGGCCTACCTCCTGCCCGCGGCGCGCTTCGCCTTGGAGACCGGCCGCAAGGCGGTGATTTCGACGCACACCATCAACCTGCAGGAGCAGCTGGTGCGCAAGGACATCCCGATTGTGCGCAAGCTGCTGGGTGAGGAACTGCCGGCGGTCTTGCTCAAAGGGCGCCAGAATTACCTCTGCCCGGCGCGACTCAGGCGCGCGCTCGAGCAGACGGGGGATCTCTTCACCACCCGCGAGAACGAGGAGCTCGAGGCCATCCGCCAATGGGCGGAGACCACCCGCGACGGCACGCTCAGCGATCTCGACTTCCAACCCATGACCAAGGTCTGGTTGCAGGTCTGCTCGGAAGCCCACTTGTGCACCGCGCGCCACTGTGGACCGCGCGGCAACTGTTTCTTCCAGGAGGCGCGCAAGGCGGCGGCCGAGGCCAAGCTGGTGGTGGTCAATCACACCCTTTTCTTTGCCCTGCTCAACACCGAGCTCGAGGACTTCGGTGATGAGGGCAAGGCGACCAAGGGCTTCATCTTTCCCAACGACTTTGCGGTGCTCGACGAGGCCCACACCATCGAGCAGGTGGCGGCGGTGCAACTCGGCCTGCGCGTCTCGCAGTCCGGCCTGCGCTTCGATCTTCACCGGCTCTATCATCCACGCACCCGCAAGGGGCTGCTCAAGAGTTACCGCAATGCCTCGCTGCTCTCAGCGGTCGAGGAGGCGTTGATTGCGGGCGACGGTTTTTTCCATGAACTCGGGGACTCGGTGAAGTTTGGCCAATACGGTCGCGAATGCCGGATACGCGAGCCCGAGTTGGTGCCCAACCAGTTGGGCGAGCCGCTGCGACGCCTGTGGCAGCAGATCGATGATCTCGCCGCCGAGGAGGAAGGGGAGGGCAACCGCGCGGAACTGCAGGATGCCTCCCGCCGCTTGCGTGAGGTGCATGGGGCGGTGAGCGTGTTCCTCGACCAGTCTGAGGAGGACAATGTCTACTGGGTCGAAAAGACCGGCCGCGACGAAACCCAACTGACCCTGCATGCCGCTCCGATCAAGGTGGCTGACCGCTTGCGCCCCCTCTTGTTCGGCCCGGACAAGGCATTGGTGATGACCAGTGCCACGCTCGCGGTGGGGGACAGTTCGCTGGGCTACTTCCGCCAGCGAGTCGGTGCCGAGCAGGCGACCGCGCGCTGCATCGGCAGCCCCTTCGACTTCCAGCGCCAGATGAAGGTGCGCATCCACAAGTCGGTGCCGGATCCGGGCACACCCAAATATGAGGAGGAATTGGCCAAGGCCATCCAGGCCTCGCTGGAGGCCAGCGAGGGCCGCGCCTTCGTGCTCTTCACCAGCTACCGCACCATGCGCGATGCGGCTGACCGCCTGCGCGACTTTTTCCGGCAGCGCGGCTGGCGCTTGATGGTCCAGGGCGAGGGTCTGCCGCGCCACCGCATGATCGAGCAGTTCCGCGAGGACCTTTCCAGCGTGCTCTTTGGCACCGACAGTTTCTGGACCGGCGTCGACGTGCCCGGCGAGGCGCTCTCCAACGTGGTGGTGGCCCGCCTGCCCTTTGCAGTGCCCGATCACCCACTGACCGCCTCTCGGCTGGAGGCCATCCAGGAGGCTGGAGGCAATCCCTTCATGGAATACTCCCTGCCCGAGGCCATCCTCAAGCTGCGCCAAGGCGTGGGTCGGCTGATCCGCACCGCCAAGGACGAGGGCATGGTCTGCATTCTCGACAACCGCATCCTGACCAAGCGCTACGGCAAGTCCTTCCTCAAGGCGCTGCCGGATGCGCCGGTGGAAGTGGTGGACTCCTGAGGGGGCAGTCTGAGGGGGCAGTGATCAGTGATCAGCGGAAAAGCCGGCGATGGCCTGCTTGAGTTTCCACGCGCTCCATTGGCCGGGTGCGGTGGGAGTGTCCCCGAGGTAGCCGTAGTTGAGCACGCTGCCAGCCTCGGCACAACGCAGGCGCGACTCGGCGGCCAGCTCGCCCATGCCCATGGTGGCTGTGGGAATGCCGTGGTCGCCGCGCTGAAATTCGACCAGACGCTCGAGGCTGGCCTGATCATTCAATTGGGCCGCCAGCTTGAAGACCTGTGCACCCGCCTCGCGCGCCTTTGCGGCCGCTTGTTCCAGGGTCTTCGAGTCCGGCAGTTGATCAAAGTCGTGGAAGGAGGCAATCCAGGGCCGTCCGCCCTGCTCGAGCTCTTGGATGAGTCCAGCCATCTCCTCGATGGAGGCAAGCTCGATGTCGATGAGCGAAGCATCCCCGAGGACTGCGCGCAGCATTTCGCAGCGCTGATCGGCAGCAAGATTGCCGGCGCCGCCCTCGCTGCGGCGTCGGGCGGTGAACAGGATGGGCAGTCCGGACAAATGCTGCCACGGCCTGGACCTGGAATCCTCCAGCAAGTCCAGGCGAACCTCCAGCAACTCGCAACAGCTCGCTACGGCCTCACGGGTCAGGGCTTCAAGGTCCCGGGAGCCGGCAGCGCTGCCGACCACCAGGGGTGAACCGTTGCGCAGGATGGGGCAGGATGTCGCCATGGCGCAGTGATGGGCCTTGAGGGCATGCACGTCAATCGCTCATGAGTGTCATATCCGCGATCCAGTGGGCGTGGTCTTGGCAGTGTATTTACCATGGAAATGCGTAGCTTTTCTCTGGCCAAGATGAAGCGAAGTCCCCTAAGTTAATTGAAAACTCAACATGATGCTCCCTTTCCATCGTCGAATCGTGCCCTTGCTGGGCGCTGCATTCTGCCTCGTGCTCGGCGCCCCGGAGGCATTGGCCCAGAGGACCAGCGATACGAAATACAAGGTCTCGGCAGACGATCCCGAACTGGATTCCCTGCTCTCTCCCCAGATTGGAAGCACCAGCAAGAACTTCCGCGCCAAGGAGTGGCTGGAAGTAGAGGCAAAGCTCTTTGTCCAGATGGCTCCGGAGCCCAAGTCCAAGACCTTGGACAAGCTGACGGTCCGTTGGTATTTCGCGGTGGAAAACCCGGAGCAACGCAGAACCTACCTGCTTTTTACCCGTGAGGTGGCCCACGTCAACATCCCCACCGGTGAGGAAATCCATGTCTCCTGCTACATGTCGCCGGCCTCCATCCGCCGCATTCTTGGTGACGCCCGCAACGCGGAGCGGGCAGTCGAAGTCGTGAGTTACGAGGTGCTCATCGACGACGAAGTCATGGCCTACGAGACCAGTAACCGCAAGTTTGACCACAAATGGTGGGAGCGGGCCGGCGAATCGCTGATTCGCAGTGATGTCGTTCCTTTGCTCGACAAATCACAGACGCCCTTCAGCATCATGTGGTGGGACCGCTATGCGGAAATTGCCCCCGAGGCCAAGAACTGACTCCACCCTGACCGCTGACCGCTGACCGATAACGACCTTCCCACCCTTCACCCTCCTCCCGCTTTCTTTCCCCAATCCACCATGGTTGACAAACAGACGATCGTCGCACTCAACATCGGTTCCCAACGCATCGGGATGGCTGTTTTCGAGCCCTCCAAGACCGGTGGCCTGGTGCTCAAGGCCTACGACTTCGAGGAGATCATGGCCGATCCCGCCCTGGATGCGGCCCGAATTGGTCAGACCCGCATCGCGATTTCGGATCTTGCCGAGCGCCTGGGGATCGAAAACTCCAGAGCCCGCTACGCCATCGCCGGCCATGCAGTCTTCACCCGCTTCGTCAAGCTGCCGCCCATCCAGCAGGACAACATCGACCAGCTGGTGACCTTCGAGGCGCAGCAGCACGTACCCTTCCCGCTCAATGAAGTGGTCTGGGATTACGAACTCATCGAGGGTGGTGCCGAACAGGAAGCGGTCATCGTTGCCATCAAGAGCGACGCGCTCGACGAGATCAACTCCTCGGTCAATGACGGCGGCCTGGAAACCACCGAGGTCGATGTCGCGCCCATGGCGCTCTACAACTCCTTCCGCGCCGAATACGGCGTGCCCGAAGAGCCAACCCTGCTCATCGACATTGGCGCCAAGACCAGCGACCTGATCTACGTCGAGGGCAACCGCTTCTTCACCCGCAGCATCCCCATCGGCGGCATGTCGGTGACCGCCGCCATCGCCAAGGAATACGGCGTGCCCTATGCCGAGGCCGAGAAGCAGAAGGTCACCAACGGTCTGGTTGCCCTGGGTGGCGGCCACACCGAGCAGCTCGATGAAGCCGTCGCCGCCCTGGCCATGGTCATCCGCAATGCGATGAGCCGCCTGCCCGCGGAAATTGCGCGCACCACCAATTACTACCGCAGCCAGCACGGCGGTAGCGCACCCCGCCGCATCATGATTGCCGGGGGTGGCGCCAACCTGCCCTACACCCTCGAATTCTTCCGCGAGAAGCTCAACCTGCCCGTCGAATACTTCAATCCGGTCCGCCACCTGACCCTGGCCAAGGACGTTTCGCCCGAAGTCATCCAAGCCCAGGGTCACACCATGGGTGAACTGGTTGGTCTGGGGCTGCGGGGTGCCGGCAAATCCAAGATCCACATCGATCTGGTGCCCAGCGTGGTGGAACAGGCCCGTGCAGATGAGCGCCGCAAGCCCATCCTCATCGCAGCCGCAGCCGTCCTGCTCGGAGGCATGCTCATCTGGGCCCTGATGAATTTTGTCGCGGCCTCCACGGCCCAGAACAGAAAGGAATCGCTGGTCGACCAGGCGCAGAAACTGGAGCCCGAGTTCCGCAAGCTCACACAGGCACTCAAGCGTGAGAACAAGCTGCGCGACATCGCGAGTCCTTACGTCCAGGCGGAAAATGATCGCGTGTTCTGGTTCGACCTGCTCAATGAGCTCAATGGTGCCTTTGCCAGCGATGCCATCTGGCTGACCGATTTCGAGCTTGTCACCGGCTTCGATCCGGCGCGTCGGCTTTCCGGCGAAGAGGCCATCAATGCCCGCAATCCGAATGGCCAGGATGTCGTCAGCGAAGGCTTTGCCCAGGTCAACTACGGCATGTCCGCCCTTGCCGCGTTGCGCGAGGACTCCTCGAGCAAACCGCGTGCGAGTAGGGGTCGCGCCAAGCCTGAACCGCCCACGGTGAATGCCGTGCGCATCCGTGGTTACTGGCGCGACAACCCCCGCAGCCAGGATGTGGTGTCGGACCGGCTCAAGCTCCTGCAGGAAAAATCCGAAAACTTCGATTTCATGGTCGAGAACCCGGATCGCAAGGCCAAGGAGCCGATCAATCTCACTTCCGACCAATACATCGGCAAGATCCTGACGGTGAGTGCCGTGGCTGTGGAGGAAGGTGACCTGGCCATGCCCTTCGAAATCATCCTGCCGCTGGCGCGGAAAGTGGAATTCAAATGACACATGCCGGCCCCTGACGATTCCCGAACCCGCCCCCGAGCCCGCACTTTTTCACCCACCCTACAATTTCCCACCCTTCACCCATGAACTGGATCAAGCAAAACACCTTCCTCTTTGGCCTCGGGGTTACGACTCTGGTGGGTGCCATCATCCTTTGGTTCCTCGGCTCCAGTGCGGCAAGTCGCTACGAAGAGGCCAAGGAAGCCTATGACAAGGCGCTCCAGGACGCCTCCCGTTACGAAAAGCTCGACCCCTACCCAAGCAAGGAAAACCTCCAGGGCAAACGTGCCGAAATCGAGAAGTATGCGCAGCAAGTGGAGAAGCTCCAGGAGGCCTTTGACCCCTACCGCCCCGGAGATCTCGAGAACATTTCGGTCCAGGAATTTTCCGCCAACGTCAAGAAAGCCAACCGTGAGACCCGCGAAGCCTTCGGCAAGAATGTTAGCCTGCCCGAGGACTACTACTGCGGGTTCGAGGCCTATCGCGGTGGTGCGCTGCCACCGGGCAATGCGACCAGCGTCCTCAATTACCAGCTTGAGGCGGTCAAAAAGCTTATCATAGACCTCGCGCAGTACGGAGACATCAAGCTGATCAACGTGCATCGTCCGAGACTTCCCGAAGAGGAAGGCAAGAAATTCGAACCGGAGAAGGGCCAGGTCATTCGCGAGATGCCGGTGGAGTTGGTCTTCGAGGGCTCCGAATCCTCCGTTCGCAAATTCTTCAATACAGTAGTCAACGACCAAGATCATTTCCTGGTGCTGCGCAGCTTCAGCATCGCCAACGAGAAGCAGCAGCCACCCCGCAAGGGCGATGCCCGGTTTGAGGGACGCAGACGAGGTGGTGGCAGGGAGAGTGGTGCGCCCGCCGCTCCCGCAACACCCAATTTCGATGAGCTCTTCGCCCCCGATCCCGGGGGAGCGGTCCCAGAAGCCGTAGAGGGTGAAGAGGCCGAAGCTCAACCCGAGGGAGCTCCTGCAGCACCTCCGGCCCCAGAACCGGCCCCGGCTCCAGCTCGATCCACCGACGACAGCCGCATTCTCTATCAGGTTTTGGGTGAAGAAGATCTCCAGGTGTTCATGCGCATCGACCTCCTCCTGTTTCTCGAAGCCAGAGAGTTGCCCTGAACCCTCCTGACTCCTCCCGATCCAATCCAACCCCACCGAACGACTCATGTCCTGGTTCTCATCCCATTACGACAAGGCCCTGCTTGGCGCAGCTGGGCTCATCACCCTTGCCCTGCTGTATTTCGGCTGGTCGCAGATCCAGAGCGCAGATGAGGATTTCAGTGCGCAGCTCAAGGGCAAGGGCAAGGAGAGCATCGCGGTTCAAGGTGCTGAGCGCGTCGACTTTGCCCTGCAGTCCATGGATCTCGACCATGGTTGGAGACAGGGAAATGACGACGGCCGCATGGTCAATCTCTTTACCGGCATCCCGCTCTTCATCCAGCGTGACACCGGCAGGGCCATCGACCTCCTCGACGGGCCCCAGGTCCATCCGCCAATCGACAACGACTTCTGGATCGAATATGGCGTCGATCCCGGTTTCGCCGATTCCCCGTCGCGGGATCCCGACAGTGATGGCTTCAGCAATCTCGAAGAATTTCTCGCCAAGACCAGCCCGGTGGACTCCGAAGACCATCCGCCGCTCATCCACAAGCTGCGCTTCGTCCGGGAAGAGAAGTTGTCCTGGAGGCTCAAGCCCAGCTATCTCGGCCAGGAAGGCGCAGTGCCCATTACCTATTTTGACAGTCAAGGAGGCAGGAACAGGGCCAGTGCCGCAGATCCGGTGGAGCCGGGCCAACTGTTCTTCGATGCCGGTGCCGCCCAGGGTCGTTTCAAGTATCTGGGTCACAAGGACATTGAAGAGGAGAACCCCGCTGTCGGGATTGTGGCTGAAGTGACCCTGGTTCAGATCGAGGACCAGAAGGCCAACAAGGCCGGCAAGGTCTATGAGATTCCGGCCCCGCTCAAGAGAGCGGATTTCGACGAGCACACCTATCACGACCGCTCTGCAGTCCTGGTGCTGGAAGCCATTGGTGCCGAGGGTCAGGAGATGCTCATCGAGGAGAATACCCGCTTTTCACTGCCTGCCCTGGGCGGCAAAAATGAGTATCATCTCCTCTCTGTCGGTCCCCAATCCATTGTCGTTGAATACCCCAAGGAAGACGGTGAAAGAGCCACCGTTGAGATCCAAAGAGGTGCAATGCCCCAGTTAAATTGACCCAAATCAGACAAAAAATCCCTTTCCAAACCCCAAAAACATCTCCACTAATCGCCTGCCTGTTATGGAAAACTCATATTCCCTCACTTCCTATCGCGCGCTTCTAGCCGTGGCCACTGCCACTGCCGCGCTGCCCTTGATGCCTGCTCCGGCCCCTGCCCAGGATCCCTCGATGCAGAACCTCAGCCCCCTGGCCAAGCGGGAGATCATCCGCCGCCAGAACGACGTTGCCGAAGCTGACGAACTGTTCAGGGAAGGCCGCGCCGCCTACGCTGCTGGCGACTTCCAGAAGGCGGTCAACAAGTTCAGCACGGCCAAACAGATGATTCCCGATGCCCCGCTGTTTTCGGATCGCATCAAGAGTTACGACAAGCATTTTACCGATGCCAGTGTGGCCCTCGCCATGGTGTATCGTGAGCAAGGTCGCCTCGAGGATGCCGAGACCATCATCAACGATGTGCTGGCCGAAAACCCCGCCAACGAGGACGCGCTGAGGCAGAAGCGCTTCCTGGCCGACCCCCTGCGCACCAATCCAGCCCTGACCGAGGAGTACACCAAGGCAGTTGCCGAAGTGAACCAGTTGCTGGTAATGGCCGACAGCGCCTACATGCTTGGCAAGTTCGACGAGTCCAAGAAATACTACGAGCAGATCCTGCTGATCGACAAATACAACACTCAGGCCCGTCGCGGTCTTGAGCGCGTTGCGAATGCCAAGCTCGATTACCATCGTGCCGCCTACGACCACACCCGCATTGAATTGCTCCAGCAGGTCGAGGAGGCATGGGAGCTTGCCGTTCCGGATGCCGAGCCCGTGGTGCAGCCGCCCGTTGATCCCAATGCCCAGGAGCAATACGGCATTGCGCTGATCACCGAGAAGCTCCGCCGCATCAAGGTCAACGTCGACTTCAATGACACGACGGTTGAAGATGCCATTGAATTTCTCCGCCAGCGCGCCCGCGAACTCGATACCGTCGAACTCGACCCTGACAAGAAGGGCGTGAACTTCGTTGTCCGCACTCCGGACAATGCAGGTGGCGTCGGTGCGGATGACGGCCTGGGAGATGCCCTGGGCGGCGCAGACTTCGGTGGCGGCAACCTCGGCCAGAAGCGCATCCCCGAATTGCGCCTGCGCAACGTCCCGCTCGAGGTCGCCCTCGACTACATCTGCGAGGCCACCGACTTGCGCTACAAGATCGACAACTACGCCGTGACCCTGGTCCCCAAGACCGACACGGGTGAGGAAATCTTCCCGCGTACCTTCACCGTTCCGCCCGACTTCCGCGACAAGCTAGCCGGCGAGGCCGGTGATGGGGGCGGAACCACTGACCCCTTCGCGGTCAGCTCGACGCCCGCCGATACCGGCATCAAGCCCCTCCCAGCCGTGGACGAACTGCTCAGGAAGTCGGGGATCATCTTCCCGGATGGTGCTTCGGCAACCCTGACCGGCAACAAGCTACTGGTCTCCAATACACCGACCGAGTTGGACAAGGTCGAACAACTCGTCAACAACATGATCGTTGACCAGCCCAAACAGGTTCGCATTACGACCAAATTCGTCGAGGTGACCCAGGAGAACGGCGAGGAACTCGGCTTTGACTGGGTGATTGGCCCCTTCTTCAGCGGCGACGGCAACCTTGCAGGATCCGGTGGCACGATCGGCAACGGCAGCACCCGCACGGGCCTCGACTTCAGCGGTCCGGGCGTTCCTGGAGTTACCGGCAGCGACGTTGCTGTGAGCAACATCGTGACCGCCGGCAACCGCAGCGGCAACTTCGCCATCACCGGCAACACCATCGATGGCATTCTCAACAACCCGACCCGTGCGACTCAGTCCCAGCGCGTGGCCCCGGGCATCATGTCGCTGACCGGTCTCTTCAGCGAAGGCCAGCTCAAGGTGATCATGCGCGGCCTTTCTCAGAAAAAGGGTGTCGACCTGATGACTGCACCCTCGATCACGGCCCGCTCCGGCGAACAGGCCACCATCGAGATCATCCGCGAGTTCATCTATCCCACCGAATACGATCCCCCTGAACTCCAGCAGGGTGGCAACAACCTGGGATTCGGCGGCGGTGGCGGCGGCGGTGGCGTCGGCAACGCTGCAGTGCAGGCCTTCCCTGTGGTTCCCGCCAACCCGACGGCGTTTGAAACCCGCAACACCGGCGTGACCTTGGAAATTGAGCCCACCATTGGTGAGAACGACTTCATGATCAACCTGCGTTTCGTGCCCGAGATCGTCGAATTCGAGGGTTTCATCAACTACGGCAGTCCGATCCAGACCGCCGGTACCGATGCCCTCGGCAACCCGGTCACCGTGGTTATCACCGAAAACCGCATCGAGATGCCGGTCTTCGCGACTCGCCGCGTCAACTCCGCCCTGACCATCTACGACGGCTACACCGTGGCCATCGGTGGCCTCATGCGTGAAGACGTTCAGAACATCGAAGACAGCGTGCCCATCCTGGGAGACATTCCCGTCATCGGGCGCCTCTTCCAGACCAAGGCAGAACGCCGCATCAAGAGCAACCTCATCATCTTCGTCAAGGCCCAGATCATCGACCCGACCGGTCGTCCAATCCGAGGCGCTGACAATGAATCGGATAATATGTCTCCGATCAACGTTGGAGCAGGAGATGTTGAAACCGCTAGCTGATTCTTCATCGGATGCCAATAGCATCACCCCACCCAAGACCACTTCCCTGATATGTCCCTGACTTCCCGACTCGCCCTTGTCTCGCGCCTAGGTGCCGCTTCGTTGGCGCTTTCTGCAGCTGTTTTCCTTCCTTCCTGCGGTGGTGGTGGCGGTGGTGGTGATCTTGCCTTCCAGCCGGCTCCTCAAACCCTGCATGCTCTTGCCTTGCAGTTGGATCCGGGCGGCATCCAATATGTCTTCATCCGCGATACCGGCGATACCACGCTGGGAGAAGTGGAAGAGGGGGGTGTCGTGGTGCGCCGCGATGCGCCAGCCTTCAGCGTTGCTGATGAATTCGGCATCATCACGGATGTGAAGCCTTCGAATGAAGTGAGCCAGGCGACCTACACCTATGAACGGGTAAGCCCTGAATCCGCCGTCATTACCATCACGGGTGATGGCTCTGGTGTGGATAGCAAGGGTGATGCGGCCAACTACTACAGCGAAACGCCCTTCACACGCAGGTATGAAATCCTGTTTGCCACGGACGGGGCCATCATCACGGCAATCAATGTCGATGACTACACCGTGACCGACGGGATCACCTTCGATATTCTGTGGAACAACGCGACAATCAAGACCTATGCAGGAGGCGATGTGCCAGTGGGTTACAGCATCACGCGTTCGAACTTCGAGGAAATTCCCACCCTTTACCCGGAATCCATCGACGGTGAGTTTCTCCGGATCATTCCAGATGTGGGTGACGAGAAAACCCTGAGCGTGCTTTCCAGTACTTACACCCGCTTCATCAACGACACCGACTTCACTGAAGAAGGAGTCGCCAACCTGAAGGATCCAGCGGGTTCGTCCGCGGTTGTCGTCAACTACAAGTACGAACCGGTATCTGGCACGGCTAACCTGGCGACCTTTACCATCGTGTTTGAGGACAGAGAGGAAGTCTACAACTTCAAGTTTCTTGATGAGGAGTCCGGAACCTACACC
>JAWVYP010000046.1:0-13678 GCA_033722655.1 Akkermansiaceae bacterium
GCCAGACCACGGTCCAAGAGGATCCCCCACACCAGTCAATCTCGCTCAACTATACGATGCTGGGCATCTGGCCCGAGCGCCATCATGCCTACGACATCTCCAAAGCCCTCAAGGAGGCGGGCATTGAAAGCACCATGAGCGGCCACCGACCCTGCGTGCTCAATGTAGAGACCGCCAAACTCGAACAGGCCTACTCCATTGTCAGGGCCAAGCCTGAATGGATGGAGGCTGCGCGGATCAGCGGGGCAGTTGCGCCCGCTCAGGATTCGATTTCGGTCACCCCTGCCTTTGAGCCTTAATCCGCCCAAGGGTCGTTTCGTCGGCACAAGCGCTCAAGCGCTCAAGCACGAGTCTTGATGATGGAGTGGAGGCAACCTCTCCCAAACGAGAACCGCAAAGCAACTGAGGGCTCCTAGCCGAAGATGATGATCCAGCCGGCCACGAAGATGGGCACATCCACAATCGCGTGGCTGAGGTAACAGGGCCAGACCGAGCGGTAGCGCAGGTAGAGCCAGCTCCAGATCAGGCCGCCGGCAAAGACCCCCGTCGAGGCTAGCAAGGTGATGCGCCAATCAAACTGCAGGGCCACCGCAAAGATGTGGTGAAGGGTAAAGCCGAGTGCCGAGGCCACCACCGCCAACTTGCCGCCGATGAGCTTCTCAAACTGGCGGAACACGAACCAACGCCAGACGTATTCCTCCATCAGCGAGTTGAAGGTGATCCAGTAGAGCGCGGCCCCGATGAAGATGGCCGGATGGTCCAGACCGGTGAGTTCGGCACGCTCGCGCACCTTCACCTCGTCAATCCATCCCAAGTGGCGCACGACGAAAAAGGCACCCAAGATCACCATCGCGATGCCCACTCCGGTCCACAGGGCAGGAGCCCAGCCCCCATGGCGGGCGGGAGACAGACTCAGGGGATGGCCTTCCACGAACTTGCGCCAGATCAGGGGCAGCAGCAGGATCCACAGCTTGGAGAGCATGAAGAGGATCTGGCCCAGCCCACTCTCGGGCAGCCACAGCATGGCGGCCAAGACCGCCAGGGTGGGAATCGGCAGGAGCAGAAGCAGGGCGGTCAATGCGCGGCGATCCATGCCCGAGGGACATACAGCCTTGTGGATGCAAGAGCCATTCGTTTGTTTGGGCCCGCTCCACGAGCTTCCACCATGGCCTACACCACGATCATCACCCACCCCGGCGGCGCCCACAAAGACGACTTCCTCGCCTGCTGCCTGCTGCTCGCCCGCCATGCGGCTCCCGTCGAACGCCGCAATCCCGAAGACTCCGAACTCGAAGACCCCAGCATTGCCGTCGTCGATATCGGCCACCAACACGACGCCAGCAAGGGCAACTTCGACCACCACCAGTTTCCGCGCGACCATCCCCCGACCTGCTCGCTGAGCCTGGTGCTGCAGCACATGGAGCTCTACGAGGATGCCAAGGCCTTCTGCGACTGGTTGGAACCCGCCGAGTGGCTCGACACCCGCGGCCCCAACGAAACCGCCAAGTGGCTCGACATCTCCCGCGATGCCCTGGCCAAGCTCAACTCGCCCATCGACGTCACCCTGCTGCGCCGCTTTGCCGCTGCCTCAAGCCACCAACCCGGCGAGCCCTTGTGGGAAATCATGCGCTGGATTGGCGAGGACCTCATCGAATACCTGACCCAACTGCGCGAGCGCCTCGACTTCATCGACCAGCACCACGAGCGCTGGAGCATCGAAGGCCCCGATGGCTCCTTCGAGGTCATCTTCCTGCCGCGCACCGAGCCTCTGCCCGACGACCCATCGGCCGGCCTCGGTCGGTTCGTCATGCAGGCCGAGCCGGGCATCGCCGGCATGATCTATCCCGACAGCCGTGGCGAGGGCTACGGCCTCAAGCGCTACGAGGATCATCCTCGACTGGACTTCACCCGCATCGAGTCCTGCGAGGACGTGCACTTCGCCCACGCCCGTGGATTCATCGCCAAAACCTCGGCCACGTCCCCCGAGCGACTGCGCGAATTGATGGCAAAAGCCTGGGAATGAGCGCTTGCATCCCCGCAAAACCCGTGGAATCAGTGTTTCATCGTCTTTTCCAGACCAGACACGGCTTCGACAGCTTCCACAGAATGCGTGAAACACTGATCATCCTTGGTTTGGGCATTATGGCGGCCGCGATGCGCAGTTCACGCAGCCGCATCATGCGCAAGCTCGGCGCGGTCACCTTGCTGGTGGCCAGTTTCTTCCTGTTCTATTTCCTGACCGGGGGCAATGTGTTGGCTGGAACTGTCGGCGTCCTGGTCTGGGCCTTTTTACCTTGGTTTGAATTGCTGACCCGCATCCGCCGCATGCGCATGCCGGTGGACAACCGCCTCAAGCACAAGCCGCTGCCCAACCCGGCCTTCTTCCCCAACGCCTCGGAAGCAGCTGCCGCCATGGATGCGGAGGGTTTCGAGCACGTTTCGGACTGCTGTTGGCAGTGGGACGGCATGAGCCAGTATTTCCGCCTGTATTGGAACCCCGAGGTGCGTGCGAGTGCCGCCATCTGTCTCTGCGAACAGAGTGATGTCGCCTTTGCCTTCATCTCCATCACCTCCAAGGACGACGACGGCAAGATCTGGCGCACCACCAATTACCCCTTCGCCCCCACCCTGTGCCGACCACCGGCAATCGAGTGGAACCACCTTCCCTGCAGCCAGAACTGCTTCCACCAGATTCTGACCGAACACCTGAAGTATCTGGAGCGCAACCAGGTCAAGCGCAAGGAACTCGACATCCCCGATCCCGAAACCATCGAGCAGGACATCGAGACCGAGATGCGCCAGCAAATCGAACACAACCTCGACACCGGCATCATCCACATGACCGAGGACGGTCACTTCAAATATTCCAAGCGCGGCCTGTTCTTTCTTTGGCTGCAGTTCTTGAAGGACATGGTGAGGTTTTGTTAGGCCAGCGGAGCTGGCCTGTTCCTAGTTCCTGGTTCTTAGTTTGAATATGCGGCAACTCCGCTATGAATCGGCCATATGAAACTGGACTTGGTTGGAGAATGGGAACTCATCGCGACCAGCCGCGACCTTAGCGGTGATGGCACCATGTTCCCATTGGGCTCTCGATTCATTTTCTCTGATAATGGCGATTATACGATCCGTGGCGTCGCCAAACATTGCTTGCGCATGCGCTACTCATTCGAACCAAAAACCATGGAGCTAACCCTGATATACCGGACGGGTGAGACTCAGAACATCAAGGCTTCCGTGAAAGAGTCAGTAGATGGCGAAATGATTGTGGCCCTCGAAGATCCAAGAGGAAGCATTGAGGAAATTAAGCGTAGCCATACCCACAACTAAGAACCAGGAACCAAGAACTAGGAACACGCCGCTTCGCGGCGTCACAGTTCCAACACGCCACCCAGCATCAAACCGGCCATCACGATGCCAATGGCGATTCGGTAATAGCCAAAAGGCCGCATGCCGTGGCGCTGCAGGTAACTGACCAGCCACTTGACCGCAATCACCGCAGACACGGTGGCCGAGACCACGCCGATCACCAAGGACACCGTGCCGTAGGACTCCCACATCAGCTTCGCACCCCCGAACCAGACATCGTATTCGCTTTCAATGCCGGGCACCTTCCACAGGGCCTTCTTCACGGTGGCCGCAGTCAGGGTCAGCACGCCGAGCAGGAAGGAAAACTCAATCGCCGAGCGCACACTCAGCCCCACCAGCAAGCCACCGGCGATGGTCATCAGGCTGCGGCTGGTGCCGGGCCACATTGCCACGCATTGCAGCAAGCCGATGAGTAGCGCCATCTTCCAAGTCATGTCCACCAGGTCGATGCCCGCCTTCTGCTCCGCCTGGCCGCGCCGGTGGGCGCGCATGCTGAAGACGAGGATGAGCACGCCACCCACCACCCAGGCGAAAATGATGGGCCACATGCCGAAGAGCTTCTCCTCGATCCAGTCGTTGAAGAGAAGACCGATGACCGCCGCCGGCAAAAAGCCGACCAGAATATTCATCGCCAGCTTCAGACCCTGGGCATCCTTGCCGAGCACGCCACGCATCATCTGGAGCACGTGTTTCCAGTAGAGGCCGGTGACTGCCAGAATGGCCCCGCCCTGAATGCAGATGGCAAAGGCATCCGCGGCCGCCTTGTCGGTGGGGTTGTCGGTGCCGATTCCCATCAGGTGCTGGGCGACGAGGAGGTGGCCAGTCGAACTGATCGGGAGGTATTCGGTGATGCCCTCGATGATGCCGAGGACGAATGCTTGCCACGCTTCCATGTGCTGGGTGCCACTCTGCGAATCTGGTCCGAAAGCTGCAAGGGTTTTGCGGTTGCGCGAGTAAGGGATCAAGAGAAGCTTGCGCAACCCTCGCGCACTCCCCGCCCTCTTGCTGCGTCACCCCCATGAGCAAAAACTACCTCAGACTCGTTCGCCATGCGCTGCGTTCCCTGAAGCATCCCCGCCTCAAGCGCTGGGCCTGGTGGCGGCTCATCACCCGGCCGATTGCCAAGCCGGAGCTGTGGATTCCCCACCGCGATTCGGTGGCCAACGGGGTCACCATCGGGGTGTTTTTCTCCATGCTCATCCTGATGCCCTTCCAGATGATCGCCGCCGCCCTGGTCGCGATGCGCGCCAAGGCCAACATTCCCATGGCCATGGCCTTCTGCTGGATCTCCAACCCGCTGAGCTTCGCCCCGCTGATGTGGCTGCAGTGCGTGTTGGGACGCTGGATGCGCGTCGATCTGGGCGTGCCCATGCCCCATTTCCTGGTGCGTGACCTACTGGTGATCCCGGAAGTCGGGGTGGTCAATGCCGCCAACTTCCTGCTCGGCATGATGACATTCGCCGTTGTCTGCGCCCTGCTCGCCTACCCCATCGTGTATCTGCTCGCGCTCATCCTACCCAAGCACCTGCCGGTCCGGCGGCGGCGGGCTCCGAAAACCCTGAGTCCGAACCCAGCTTCGAGCTCCGAAGAACCGAGGCCCTGAACAAACCCACTTGGCAAAGCGCCTGCTTCGGGCAAGTTAGTGGCGATGCAACTGAGCCTTGAGGACATCCAAGAGCAACTGCCCGAAGGCGGGCTGTTTGGTGGTGGCTCCTGGCGCTGGTCGCCCCAGCCCTTCGAACTCAGCAAGTCCGAGGCCCGCTTCATGACCTCGCTCGGCCACCCGCTGGCCCGCTTCCAGCAAACCTGCGACACCCTCTACCGCCGCAGTGCCACCGGCAGCCTGCCCGGCTGGCTGGCGGAGCTGCTCGACGAAGGCAAGCCCTCCTGGCTCGTCGAGCTCCAGCGCGAGCAGGGCACCGCCGAACAGTTTCCCCGCGTCATCCGCCCCGACCTCATCCTCACCGACGAGGGCTTTGCCCTCACCGAGCTCGACAGCGTGCCAGGCGGCATTGGCGTCACCGCTTGGCTCAGCCGCCTCTACAGCGAGGCCGGCTTCGAGATCATGGGGGGATCGGATGGCATGGTCGAAGGCTTCCGCAGCCTGCTACCAAAAGGCGGCCAGGTCCTGGTGAGCGACGAAGCCGCCGACTACCGGCCTGAAATGCAATGGCTTTGCGAGCAGCTGGGAGACGATTGGAAGCTCACCGCCGCCGAGCAGTTTCAGATGGGCGAGAGCGATCAACTCTACCGCTTCTTCGAGCTCTTCGACTGGGAGTCCATTCCCGAGGGCCGCCACCTCGCCGAAGCCGCGGCCGAGGGCAAGGTCCACATCACCCCTCCCTTCAAGGCCCACCTTGAGGACAAGCTGTGGCTGGCCCTGCTGTGGTCCCCCGCCCTGCAGCGCATCTGGACCGAGAGCCTGCGTGGCAACCACCTCAAGCGCATCCAGGACATCGTGCCCTTCGGTTGGGTGCTCGATCCCACGCCCCTGCCGCCCCACGCCGCCCTGCCCCACCTCAACGCCCACAGCTGGGAAGAGGTCGCCCAATTCAGCCAGAAGCAGCGCCAACTGGTAATCAAGGTTTCCGGCTTCCACGAAACCGCTTGGGGCTCGCGCGGTGTCTTCATCGGTCACGACATGCCCCAAAGCGAATGGGCCGATCAAATCAAACAGGCCCTCGAGCAGGCCAACGAACAGCCCTGGGTGATGCAGGAGTTCAAGGAAGGTCGTCTCGTCGAGCATCCTGTCTACCGCGAGGATGGGAGCATCGAGATGCTGAAGGGCCGGGTGCGCCTCTGCCCCTACTACTTCACCGATGAGGAAGGCCAAACCGAATTCGCCGGCTGTCTCGCGACGCTGGTGCCAGCCGACAAGAAGAAGATCCACGGCATGAGTGATGGCGTCTTGATGCCATGTGTGGTGGAATGAGTTGACTCAAATCATGCCTTTTGATCGATCCGAATACGATGTTGTCGTCGCTAGCGACACTGGCACACGAGATGGCATTGGTGTCGAAATTTCTCGTGATGGAGAAGTTATCTGTGAAATCTTTAGAGATGATACGGACAAGACTCGCACCGTCTGGCTCGCCGACAAAGAAGCATCTCTGGACGAAGTCGAATGGTTCATTCAAATCTTCAAAGAATCCATTCCTTGGGATTTCATCAATTACAGCGATCTAGAATGAACCAATCCCGACAACGATGAGCACCCAACACTTCGACTTCATCGTCATCGGCGGCGGCAGCGGTGGTTATGCCGCGGCACGCACCGCGCGTGAGGTGAAGGACAAGGTGGCGATCGTCGATGGCGCGGACGAACTCGGAGGCCTTTGCATCCTGCGCGGCTGCATGCCCTCCAAGACCCTCATCTACTCGGCGGAAGTGCTGCACCTTGCCCAAAAGGGATCGGTCTTCGGCTTGGACATTCCTACGGCCACCGCCGACATGCCCGCCCTGCACGAACGCAAGCTGGAGGTCATCAAGGAGTTCTCCGACTACCGCCAGGAGCAACTCGAGAGCGAGCGCTTCACTCTCTTTCGCAACACCGCCCACTTCGTTGACGAAAACACCATCGAGCTCGACGACGGCACCCAGCTCAGCGCCGACCACTTCATGATCGCCACCGGTTCGGTGGTCGCCACGCCACCCATTCCCGGCTTGGCTGATGCGCCCTGCTGGACCAGCGACGACATCCTGGAACTCGACTTCAAACCCGAGAAGGTCATCGTCCTGGGTGGCGGCATCGTCGCCTGCGAACTCGCCCAGTTCCTGCGCCGCATCGGCAGCGAGGTCATCCAGATCCAGCGCAGCGAGCACATCCTCAGCGACTCACCCGTTGCCACTGCGAAAGTCATCGAACAAGCCTTCCGCGACGAGGGCATTGCCCTGCACACCGGCACCGATCTCAAGGAAGTCCGCCACGACGACTCCGGCTTCACCGCCATCTTCGAGCAGGACGGCAAGATCCAAGAGGTCCAGGCCCCGCATCTGCTCAACGCCCTGGGCCGCAAGCCCAACACCGCCAAGCTCCAGCTCGGCGCCGCCAAGGTGGACACCGACAAGGGCCGCATCCTCTGCAACGAGGTGCAGCAGACCTCCAACCCCGCCATCTACGCCAGTGGCGACTGCTGCGGCCCGCACGAGATTGTCCACATCGCCATCATGCAGGGCGAGATTGGCGCGCGCCATGCGACCGGGCGCGAGGCCGAACCTGTGAATTACGATCACCTGCTCGGCGTGATCTTTACCGATCCGCAAATCGGCACTGTGGGCCTGAGCGAAGAGGAGGCGAAGAGGCGCGGCATCGAGGTCCTCGTCGCCGACTACCCCTTCGACGACCACGGCAAGTCCATCCTGATGGAGGCCAAATACGGCTACGTGAAGGTCATCGCCGACAAGTTGAGCGGTGTGGTGATTGGAGCGGAATGCGTCGCCAAGGACGGAGGAGAACTCATTCATGCGCTCGGTGTGGCCGTGGCGCTCGGTGCCACGGCCAAGGATCTCCTCAAGGTGCATTGGTATCATCCCACGCTGTCGGAGATCTGGAGTTATCCGCTGGAGGATATTGTCGACGAGCTTGGATGATCGTTTGCGGTCCTCAGCATCGGCCCCAACACCACCACCTCGCGCTCTCAAGAACGCGCCTACGACAGGAATCCGCAGGACGCGGATCCTTGGAAAAGAAAAAACCCGGTGGATCACTCCACCGGGTTCTGCGAAAATCGTTGAGACTTGAGCTTAAATGAGGCCGGCCTCCTTGAGGGTCTTGTAGGCGCCGTTCTTGTTGATGGTCTTGAGACCGCGCGCGCTGATCTTGACCTTCACGTAGCGGCCGAGCTCGGGCACCCAGATGCGCTTGTTCTGAAGGTTCGGGGAAACCTGGCGCTTGGTCACCTTGGTGACGTGACGACCGATGCCGCCCTTCTTCTTGGCCAGACCGGAACGGTGGATACGACCTCCGACGCGGACTTTGGCTCCTGTAATGTTGCAAACTCGTGACATGGCTTGGAAAGGGAAATGGGGTTGCGGGGGCGCGAAGAATGGCCAGCAAAGCCCGTGGGTCAAGTCGAATCGGAGCCCGGTGGGCCAAAAAGCCCCAAAATGCCTCATTCAGCCGATCGGAGACCGTCGATCCACTGGGTCACGTCCTGAAACACCCGTTTGCGCTGCCGGTCGTGCATCAGCAGGTGGTAGGCCTTGTCGTAGTGGTGGTAGGTCACCGGGGTGTCTTCCGGCAGGCGGGCGATGAAGCCGCGGATGTCGCGGTCCTGGTTCAATTCGTCGCGCCCGCCATGGAGAATGAGCAGGGGCAGGTGGAGCTCGCTGGCACAGTCGTTCATGCCCGCAATCAGACGGGTCAGGTTGCCGATCAGGCGCAGGGTGTATTCGTCGATGTGCCAGGGGTTCTTGGCGGCTTGGCCCTTGTGGCTGGCGTCCTGGGTCATCTGCACATCGTCACCCTGCATCAGGGTTTCCAGGGTGATGCGCTCCTCGGGCAGGGCCTTGGCCGCGACGCGCACCAGCCCCGGCACCCAGTGCGGGATGTCGTCGCGGAAGCGCACGATGGCAGAGGACAGCACGAGCGCGTCGCAGGGCGCATCGTCCTGCTCGGCCTGGCAGAGGGCGTGGACGGAAATGAGGGCCCCCATGCTCTCGCCATACCAGACCACCTTGGCCTGCGGGTGGCGCTCGCGCACCAGACGGGTGAAGGCATGGAGATCGCGATACCACTCCTCGGCCTGACCGATGTCGCCGCGGCGCTGGTGGATGGGGTCACTGCCCTGACCACGCAGCTCATAGGCGTAGAGGGCGGTTTCGGGCTGATGCTTGAGCAGATACTTGCCGAGGTTATCGTAGTCGACTGACGCCCCACTGAATCCGTGGATGCCGATGATGACGACATCGGGATCGACCTCGGGATCGAGCCACTTGCGGAAGCCGAAGGTCTCCCCCTCCTTGTAGCGGTCGGGGTGGGTTTCCCAACTGGGCGTGGGAGTGCAGGCCACTGCCAGAATCAGGGCCCACAACCCGGAAAGATTGAGCCAGCGTGAGCAGGAGACGGTCATTGCCCTGCAGGCTCTCACATCCGCTGGATGAGGACAACCGAGATCAACTCGAGCCATCCACCAACAAAACAATCTCGCCCTTTGCCTTCTTACCCTCGAATTCGGCGCAGAGCTCCGCCGCGCTGCCGCGGTGGTAGGTTTCGAACTTCTTGGTCAGCTCGCGCGCCACGCAAACCCGGGCCTCGGGCCGGATCTCGGCGAGGATCTTGAGGGTCGAGCCAATGCGGTGGGGCGACTCGAAGAAGATGCCGGTCTCGCCCGCCTCGAAAACCTGCTCCAGGGCCTTGCGCCGCTTGCCCGACTTGACCGAGAGGAAGCCGGCGAAACGGAAGGCGTGGCAGGGGAAGCCGGAACCGATGAGGGCGGTGATCACCGCCGAGGGACCGGGCAGCACCTCGAAGGGCACCTCCTGCTCCAGGCAGGCCTGCACCAGGCGATAGCCCGGATCCGAAACTCCCGGCATGCCGGCGTCGGTGATCACCGCAATGGTCTGGCCGGCCTTGGCCAGTTCGACGATTTCACCCGCCCGCCTGGCCTCGTTGTGCTCGTGCATGGCGATCAGCGGCTTGCCGCTGATGCCGAGGTGGCTGAGCAGGGGCTTGGAGTGACGCGTGTCCTCGCAGGCAATCTGGTCGGCCTGCTCGAGCACCTCGATGGCACGGCGGGTAATGTCGCCGAGATTGCCGATGGGAGTGGGCACCAGCACCACGCGACCGCCACTGCCGGGGTCCTCGCTCATTGCGAGTTCAGGGCCTTGCGCTCCTCCTCCGAAATCGCCTGCGTCTTGCCGGTGGCGTCGACGCGCACATTGGTCATGGTGCCGCTGACGGCGACCTCGCCCTGCGCGTTGAGCACCTCGAACTCCCAGACAATGGAGCTGCTGCCGAGCTTGGCGATGCGCAGCAGCACCTCGATGGCGTCGCCGGCCAAGAGCGGCTTGCGGAAATCCGAGTTCACATTGACCCGGGGCCAGCCGCCCTGTTTGCGGTCGAAGACCAGCACGCCGAGCTTCTTCAGGCAGGCGTGCTCCGCCACCTCGATGTGACGGAAGATGGTCGGGAAATGCATCCACCCGCTCGCGTCCGTGTCCGCGAAGGCAATCTCAGCCGGATGTCTGTAGGTGGGTGCTTCCATGTGGCTGGTTCGCTTGGAGACATGGGGACATGCATTTCTTGAGCGAAGCTCAAGTTGTGACCTCGCATTCGCTCGTTCCACGAGGTGTGCATGGCCCGCCGGCCATGGTGTTGATGTTTGCCAACTCGCGCTGCTCGTCGGTCCTTCGGTCCTTGTGTCCCGAATAGCACGTGATTAAGCGACTTGGCATGTGTTTAATGATGAAATGCAGGCTTATTCCACCGCTGATATACTGAGCAGAGTGGACTTCACTCGTACTTCCCGACGAGCACCGAGGCGTTGTGACCGCCAAAGCCGAAGCTGTTGCTGATCGCGGTCTTGATCGGCACTTCGCGCGCCGTGTTGGGCACGCAGTCCAGGTCGCATTCGGGATCCGGATTCTCGAGGTTGATGGTGGGCGGCACCACGCCGTCCTTGATGCCCATCACGCAGGCGATGAGTTCCATGCCGCCGGCAGCACCGAGCATGTGGCCGGTCATCGACTTGGTCGAGCTGACCATCAGGCCCTTGCTGGCGTGCTCGCCAAAGGCGCGCTTGATGGCCTTGGTCTCGGCGATGTCGCCCAGGCCGGTGGAGGTGGCGTGAGCATTGAGGTATTCGACATCCTCGGGGTTCTTGCCGCCGTGCTTGAGAGCCATTTCAATGGCGTAGGCGGGACCCGAGCCGTCAGGAGAGGGAGCGCTGAGGTGGTAGGCATCGGCACTGATGCCGTAGCCGAGCAGTTCGCCGTAGATGGTCGCCCCGCGCGCTTTGGCGGTTTCGAGCTCCTCGATCATGATCACGCCTGCGCCTTCGCCCATGACAAAGCCGTCGCGGTCCTTGTCAAAGGGACGGGAGGCGGCTTGGGGATCGTCATTGCGGGTGCTGAGCGCCTTCATGCTGCCAAAGCCGCTGAGGCCCATGGGCAGGATGCTCGCCTCGGCCCCGCCGCAGAGAAAGCCGTCGGCATCGCCGAACTTGATCATGCGCCAGGCCTCCCCGATGTTATGGTTGGAGGTCGCGCAGGCGGTGACGATCACCATGTTGGGGCCCTTGAGGCCGTATTCCATGGAGATGATGCCACTCGCGATGTTGGAAATCATCATCGGAATGGTGAAGGGCGAGACCCGCTTGGGACCGCGGTTCATGAAGGTGCTGTGCTCCCGCTCGAGGGTGGCGAGGCCACCGATGCCACTGCCCACCATCACGCCATAGCGGCGCGGATCGATCCTCTCCAGGTCGAGGCCGGAGTCATCCATGCACATCTTGGAGGCGGCGACCCCGAGTTGGACGTAGCGGTCGGCCCGGCGGGCGTCCTTGGGAACCTTGAAATACTGGTCGGCCTGGAAGTCCTTGACCTCGCCTGCAATCTTGCAGTCGAAGGGCTCGGGATCGAGATTGGTGATGCGGCCAATGCCGCTCTTTCCGTTCTTCAGTCCCTCCCAGGTGCTTGCCAGATCATTGCCCAGCGGGGAGACACAACCAATGCCGGTGATGACGACGCGTCGTTCATTCATAGTGATGGAGTGAGGGTAGGGCCCATCCGCGACCCCACGCAAGTCCCATCCCCCGCATTTCCCTGGTGCCTTTCCGGAGCGCGAATCGCGCTCAACGTGGAGCTTGGTGCTCGCGGCGGTGATTGCGCGCCCCGCACTGCGGGCATTCGGAAATCGCATCCCGGCCCGCCTGCTGGTAGGCGTGCTGGCAGAGGCGGCAGACCACCGTCCGCGCCGTGGCGCGGGCCAAGGCCTGCATGCGGTGGCTGTGCGAGATCAGGGCAAACAACAGGACCAACCCCATCGAACCGGCCACAACAAGCACGACCAGTTCACTCAGGCTCAGTTGCATCGGAAATCTCGTGGTTGTGGAATTCAATGGCGATGGCCACCCAGCGGGTGTCCGAATCGCGGGGCTTGGCACGGAACACAACACCTCGCAGCCAGTCGGAAAGGCCCGCCGGGCTCAACTCGTTGCCGCCAGCCAGGGCCACGCTCTGCAGCACCCGGCCTTGGGCATCGAGTTCGACCAGGAACCTCCAGGGTCGCGCATCCAGGCGATCGGTCACGGGGCCGGTCCATTCGGGCAGGGATTCGGGCAACTCTTCGGCCGCGATGCCATCCACCACACTCAAGACCGGCAGGAGGCGCAGCTTGGCGGTGCCGCCAACTGGAGTGGGCTCCATCCAGCGACTGGGCATCACCGGCACCCCGCGCCGGGCCAGGGGTGGGGGCTCGATGCCCGGTTCCGGGAAAGACATCAGGCGCGCCTGATGCCCCTCAAAGTGCAGTTGGGCCGCTTGATCCGCCAGTTGGCGCATTTCTCGGGTGCCGTCCCATTCGCCGGGCTCGAAACGCGACGGGAAAGGCCCCTTGGCGCGCGCCTCCTGAACCAGCGACTGCGCCCAGTCCTCTCCGCCCAAGCGAATCACTGAAGCTTGGGGCGCGGTCCATTCCACGGGATCGACCATCCTCACCTGCAGGAAAAGGGCGAGAAAAGTGAAGATGCCGACCACCAGCAGGATGGCGGCCCAGGAACTGATGGGCGCATTCCGCGGACGTTTCCAGTCGAAGAGCCAGTCCGGGCGCCGGAATCGCATCTTTGCGGACTTGGCCATCACTCGGCTCCGGGTTGGGGTTTGGCGGCTCCGGGGGCGACCGCCGAGACAGGCTCGGCATCGCTGCCCACCAGGGCCACCTGGAAGTCCAGCGCCAGCGCCATTTCCTCCACGCGCCGCTGGGCGCCGGATGGCACATCGTGGTCGGTGCGCAGGAGCACCAGCGTGTCGGCGGGCGCTCCCTGATCCTGGAATCGGGTCAGCTCCTCTCGCAATTGCTCAAAGCTCACCGCATCGCGTCCGAGGTAGAGGCGCGGGCCGGTCTCGCCGGAAGCCAGGGTGACCACCAACGAGTTGCGGTAGCGGTCCAACTGAAACTGGGAACTCGGCATTTCAACCGACACCCCGCTCTGGCGGGTCAGGGCCGTACCCAGCAAAAAGGCAATCCAGAGCATGAGCAGAATGTCACAGACCGGGAGGGCGTGCAGCAACCCGGGGCGCTCCGGAAATATCAGCTCCAACTTCACGAGGCGGTGGACTTCGATGGTTTCATTGATGGCTTCTTCTTTCCGAC
>JAWVYP010000047.1:0-13320 GCA_033722655.1 Akkermansiaceae bacterium
AATGTAGTCGATGTATTGCTGGAACTCCTCGGCGTTGAGGCCGATGGCCGAAACCGGCAGGCAGTCGCTAATGAACTTCTTCTCCAGCTCGACGCCCTCCTTCATGGTGTTGCGCAGGTCCTCCTTGAAGTCGTCGGTCCAAATGTCGGGGTTCTCATCGATGAGGTCCATCAGCAGGTTGCGGAACACCTCGATGTGGTTGGACTCGTCGCGCAGGGTGTAGCGGACCATCTGGCCGATGCCCGGGAATTTGTTCTGGCGGTAGAGGGAGAGGATCATGCCGAAAAGGCCGTAGAACTGGGTCCCTTCCATGACCTGGCCGAACATGAAGATGTTCTTGGCGAGTGCCTGTTTGTTGGCGGTGTCGGTGAGATCGATGTCGCGGCGCAGTGCGCGGCTGTTGGAAACCACGAAGGTGTTCTTCTCCTTGATGGTCGGAATGTCCTCGAACATCGCCTCGCATTCGTGCGGGTTGAGGCCGAGCGAGGAGAGCATGTAGACCAGGCTGTCGGCGTGGATGTTTTCCTCGTGGGCGTGGCGGCCGAGCACCAGCTTGAGTTCGGGGGCGGTGACCACCTCGCGCACCACGTGCAGGATG
Organism: Akkermansiaceae bacterium; assembly: GCA_033722655.1. Taxonomy (GTDB): domain Bacteria; phylum Verrucomicrobiota; class Verrucomicrobiia; order Verrucomicrobiales; family Akkermansiaceae; genus Luteolibacter. The sequence continues at coordinate 599 of JAWVYP010000047.1, forward strand.
TTGTCACCGACGATGCCCTCGGCGGCGGAGAAGTAACCGATGCCCATCTTGATGATCCAGCGCTCGACCTCGTCAATGTCATCGGAGCGCCACTGCTCGACATCCTTCTGCATGGTGATGTCCTCGGGTTCCCAGTGGTTGTTCTTCATCGTCTTGTACAGGTCGTATGCCCACTGGTACTTGAGCGGCAGGATGTTGAAGAACATGGTGTCGCGGCCGTTGATGACTTTCTTGGCGGCGAAGGCTTGTTCGGCTTTCTCCTTGTCGAGGGTGAAGGAACGGTTGCCGATTTGAACGTTGGTGGTGGCTGACATGGTGGGATGAGGAGGGGGCTTGGAGCTTTGGAATGGGTGGGGTGAGGGTGGGGTGAGGGTGGGGTGAGGGTGGGGTGAGAGGTGTCGTGAGGGTCTTGTCGGGGTATCGTGAATATCGGGATATGCATGTGGCCCACGGGGTGAACCGCTTGACCACAAGACATCCGTCAAACTGGGCTGAGGGGCGGCTTCGGCTTGTGCCAAGGAAGTGATCAGATTTCCTTTTGGGAGAGTCTGAACCAAGGGATTGGCGCGCACCGGGCAGCGTTGCGGAGAATGTGTGTCGGGGGCACTTGGGTCAATTCAATTTTGCTCATGTAGTATCAACAAATTATTCACAATACCACATGTAGTGGTTTGTGCAATGTAGGTGCATTGTAAAGCATGCACAAAATCAAGGGATTCCCGCCACCACGGGCTTTGAGACCTACAGGATCTAGGGGCAGGAAAAAATTTCAACTGTTAGATCGCGGAAAGCACGCTCCCAGAATTTGAAAAAATTTGTTAAGAAAGCTGAATAATTGAGCTTCCCGAAGCGGACGGCCGCATACTTGCGTCGGCTAAGACCAAAAAATTTTGAACGGTCAATGAGCCCGGCTCATGAAGGGGGGATTTTGCCCTCTTTTAAGCCCTCTGAGGACGCGTTTTGGCCGATGAGGGGCCGGCCAAGGGCCTATCGAGCGACGAGTGGCCAGTGAGGGGGACACGCAACTTTGGCTCGTGCCTCGCCAAAGAATTGCATGTCCCCGAGCGGGCGGGAGATTTTAGGCTGATGGCTTGTGCGTTTTCGTTCGCTCAGAGGGGACATCCATCGCTTGCGATGTGTGTCCCCTGCTCAGGCCTATGGGGGAGGGCGCAGCGACTAAAACTTCCAGTCTCCCTCGTCGAGGCGCTGAACGCAGGAGGCCAGCAGCTTGATGCAGGCCTCAAGATCCTTCTTGTGGCAGGTCTCGATGGGCTGGTGGATGTGGCGGGTGGGAATGGAAATCGCGCCGGCAATGGACCCGCCCGCAGCCATGCGCTGCAAACTGGCGGTGTCGGTGCCGCCGGCGGCGAGGATCTCGGGCTGCCACTTGATCTTCTGCTTCTTGGCGATCTGCTTCATGAATTCGATCATGCGGTAGTCGCAGATGACCGAGGAATCCATCAGCTTGATGGCCGCCCCCTTGCCCAAGGAGGTGCAGCGTTCTTGTGGCGAGGCCCCGGGCACGTCGTAGGCGATGGTGGTGTCCAGACCGAAGGCGAAGTGGGGCTGGATCTCGATGGTCGCCGCCTGGGCGCCGCGCAAGCCGACTTCCTCCTGCACGGTGAAGACTGCATGGAAGTCGTAGGCGGGCTTGGCGCGGCGGCTCTTGAGCTTGCGCAGGGCTTCGAGCAGGACGAAGACCGAGGCGCGGTTGTCGAGGCTCTTGACATTTACGCACTCGCCGAGCTCGATCAGAGGGGAGTGGCGGGTGATGAAATCACCGACGTCCACCTTCTTGCTCAGAGCGGCCTTGCTCATGCCGGTATCGATGAAGAAGTCTTTGATGCGCACCGCCTTGGTGCGTTCCTCCGGCGACATGATGTGGATGGGCTTGGAGCCCATCACGCCCATCACGTCCTTCTTGCCGTGGATGATGACGCGCTGCGAGGTGAGGGTCTTGGGGTCGAAGCCGCCCACCGGGTTGAAGCGCACAAAGCCATGGTCATCGATGTGGGTGACGATGAAGCCGATCTCGTCCATGTGCGCGGCGGCCATGCATTTCTTCTCCGAGGAGCGGCCCTTCTTGAGCGCAATCACGTTGCCCATGCGGTCGGTGCGGACTTCGTCGGCCAGGCCCTCGAGTTCCTTGAGGACGAGTTCGCGGATCTTCTTTTCCGAGCCGGGGGCGCCGGGGGCTTCGCAAATGCGGGAAAGCAGGTCGATGTCGATGGCCATGCGCAGACGATAGGACAGGTCCCGCTGCTGACGAGCCGGAAATGAGGTGGCCAAATCGCCCAATTCCCACTTGGCGAGTCCCGGGGCCTCATTACATTGGGGGCATGTCCACCAAGCTCAGCATCGACCTGGAGAACCTGCCCGAGGAGGGAATGTTTCTGAAAGGTGACCTCTCGCCGGAGCTCTTCGACTTGCCTGAGGGGGACGCCAAGGCCGTGGGCCCACTCCATTACGAGCTTTGGGCTCAGCGCTTCGGCTCGGAGCTGCTGCTCACCGGCACCCTGAGCGCGCCCTTCGAATTCACCTGCGTGCGCACCCTCCATCCCTTCGTGCAGACCATCGAGCTCGAAAACTCCGCCATTTCCTTGGAAATCGGCAAATCCAGCGTGCTGGAGGCCGCCGAGGCCCTGCGCGAGGAGGTTTTGATCCATTTTCCGGCCAACCCGCTCTGCGAAGAGGGCGACGAGCCCCAGAAATGCGAGATCAATTCCCGCTATTTATCAGTGGACAAACCCGGGGAAGATGGCCTAAACACCCCGCCCCGCACCGAGGGTGACGACCGCTGGTCCGCTCTCGACGACCTCAAGGACCTCAAGGATCAATCCTAAACACACATTTCATCATGGCTGTTCCAAAGCGACGCACCTCCAAAAGCCGGCAGAAAAAACGCCGTGGCGCCAATCGTTGGCAAGCTCCGACCTTCAAGGAATGTCCCGAGTGTGGCAGCAAAGTGCCCTCTCACATCGCCTGTCCCTCCTGCGGTTACTACCGCGATCGCCAGGTGCTTGACGTCGAGGCCCTGTGAGCGGCCCGCCCGATACTTCGATGATCGCCGTCCGGCCTGATCCGGCACGGTGATTTTTCGTACCCGGACCGGGCGCCAATGATCGCGGAGTCCCCATCCGATCCACCGATCCACCGACCCGCCGATCTGAAAACCCAATCCCATCTCGCCCTGCGATGAAAGTAGCTCTCGACGCCATGGGTGGCGACAAGGCCCCCTCCGTCAACATCGGCGGTGCCCTCGATGCACTGCGTTATTACCCCAAGCTCAAGCACCTCTACCTGGTGGGCGACGAAAAGGTTCTCGTGGCCGAATGCAACAAGCAGGGGCTCAAGCTCGACGACCCGCGGGTGAGCATCGTCCACGCTCCCGAAGTGGTCGACATGGGCGAATCCGGCGCCAAGGCCGTGCGCCGCAAGAAACAGTCCTCCATCAATGTGGCCATGAACATGGTCAAGGAGGGTGAGGCCGATGCCTTTGTTTCTGCCGGCAACACCGGAGCCGTGGTCGCTTCCGCCACCATCAAGCTGCGCACCCTTCCCGAAGTCGACCGCGCCGGCATCGCCACCGCCGTCCCCAACGAGTTCGGCCTCTGCCACATCCTGGATGCTGGAGCCAATCCCGAGGCCAAGCCTGAGCATCTGGTGGCCTATGCGGTGATGGGCTCCGCCTACGTTCGCGGCGTGATGGGTGTGGAGAATCCGCGCATCGGTCTCATGTCCAATGGCGAGGAGGACGAAAAGGGCACGACCTTCACCAAGGAAACCTTCAAGCGCCTCAGGGAGACGCCCGACATCAATTTCATCGGCAATGTCGAGGGCCGCGATCTGTTCGAAACCGAGCTCGACGTGGTGCTTTGCGACGGTTTTGTCGGCAACATCATGCTCAAGACCGTCGAGGCCACCGCCAAGGCGGTGTCCAAATGGCTCAAGACCGAGATCAAGGGCAACCCGCTGCGCCTGGCCGGCGCCATGCTCGCCCAGGGTGCATTTCGCGCAATGAAGGAGAAAGGCAACTACGAGACCTACGGCGGCAGTCCGCTGCTCGGCGTCAATGGCGTGGTCATCATCGCCCACGGCTCCTCCAGTGCGCTGGCCATCCGCAATGCGGTGCGCGTCGCTACCGAAACGGTCGAAAACCGGGTCAACGAGAAGATCAAGACCCTGCTGGAGGGGATTTCCGAGACCAGCTCCATTCTGGACTGAGAGCTCCGCTGGCATCAGCAGTCATCATGGATTCCCGAACTTCGCACTTGTGGGTGGGGGACCGTGATTCCAATCTTGTCCAAGCATGACTGAGTCGAATTCCTCCCCTCGGGTCTCTGTGGCAGGCACTGGCAGTTACGTGCCCGAAAAGGTCCTGACCAATGACGAGTTGGCCACCCGGGTCGACACCAGCGACGAGTGGATCGTCACCCGCACCGGCATCAAGGAACGCCGCATCGCCAGGAAGGACGAGTTCACCTCACACATGGCCAGTGAGGCTTCCAAGCGTGCGCTCGAGCAGGCGGGCATGGATGCGACGGACGTGGAATTGATCATTGTCGCCACCATCACGCCGGACACGCCGACCCCGGCGACCGCTTGTCACGTGCAACAGCAACTCGGAGCCAAAAAGGCGGTGGCCTTCGACATCTCCGCGGCCTGCTCCGGCTTCCTTTACGCGATGAAGATCGCCAAGCGCATGATCGCTGCGGGTGCCTTTGAAAACGCGCTCATCATCGGTGCCGAGAAACTTTCCGCGGTCACCAACTGGAGTGACCGCACCACCTGCGTGCTCTTCGGAGATGGCGCCGGTGCCGCTGTGCTCAAGAAGTCCGATCAGGGCGAGGGCGACATCGTGGCCACCGAGATGGGCAGCGACGGCAGCCTGACCCACCTGCTCAATATTCCCGGCGGCGGCACCGCCTGTCCGATCAACAGCGAGAACGTCGACAAGAACCTCCAGACCCTCAGCATGCTGGGCAAGGAGGTCTTCAAGCACGCCGTCACCCGCATGAAGCAGGGCGCGGAGGCCGTGATCGAGCGTGCCGGTTGGAGCCCCGAGGACATTGCCTGCGTGGTGCCCCATCAGGCGAATCTGCGCATCATCGATGCCATTGCCGACCGCCTGGCCGTGCCCAATGAGAAGGTTTTTGTGAACCTCCACAAATACGGCAACACCTCGGCTGCGGCTGTGGCCATCGCGCTGGATGAAGCTCACCGCGAGGGCAAGATCAAGCGCGGAGACAAGGTGGTCCTCGTGGTCTTCGGCGCCGGCCTCACTTGGGCGGCCGCGGCGATCGAATGGTAAGCGCTCCGCGCTTACCGTCAGGTGGTCGCTGCGCTCCCGTCATGGGTCAGGAGTCATGGGTTCTTCTGTAGCGGCGGTCTATGACCGTCGAAACGCTGCTCATGGTCATTAGTCACCAGTCATGGGTTCTTCTGTAGGGGCGGTCTATGACCGCCCATCCCATTGCAGGCAGGGACCATCGGCTTGCGCCTGAGGCAGATCCCAAGATTCGCCGCAAAGCGGCGACAAAGTCGGACGACCGGGCCGGTCGTTCCTACCGTTTTCGACAGGCGATCATAGACCGCCCCTACAGTTTGCTTTAAAGCGACTGCCCAATATTGCGGAAATAAGCCAAATCGGATTGAATATCACCTAGAAGATGAAAATTCACCTAATTGCTCTGACTTCCATTTTCGCTTTTTCAAATGTGGTGCTGGCGGGCTTTGAATGGACTCACAAGGGAAACGAAGGCGAGGATGCATCAAGTCATTGGTATTACTTTTTCAAGTCGAATGGAGATTCAATCGAGCATGTCCGATCGGTGTGGAATGGTGGTGCGCAAAACCCTCCAGACATCATCGACTACTTTATCGATGGTAGTCAGATTAAAATCAGGCATTCGACCGGGAAGCGTGATGATCTTGAGGATTTGATTGCTGGACGCGAAACCAAGCTTGATCTCGTAAACGAATACAAGATCAGCAGCAAGCATGCTGAGGCAATGCTCCTGGCTCCAGATCCAGACAAGCCTCTCAACTCAGATCAGAGGCGCGACCTTGCTAACCTTCTGTTCCTTCTGGCTAAAGACCGTAAGCCGATTGACCAGAAGGAGCCGTAATTCCTAAACAGGCCCAAACACCAAACCACTCCGACTCGGCGTGTAGACCTGCATCTCGTGGTCCTTGGCATCCACCGGATGCACGCTGGCGGGTTCCAAGCGGCCGTGACCTCCGAACTCAGGCGCATCACTGTCCAAAATCAATTGATGCTCACCGTGGCCAGGGATGGTGAAGGCGTAGTCGGGGACGGAACGGTCCACTGAAAAGTTGAGGAAGAAGATCAGGTTGGCGCGCTCGAGGATGAGCACCTGATTGTGGTGGTCGACCTTGAGGCATTGTGCGGGTGCGGCCTCGAGCAATTTGAAGCGCTCAGTCAACTCCATCAGCTCGCGGTCGAAGTCGGCGAGCCAGTGGTATTTGAGCTCGGGATTGTCAACCAGGGACCACTGGCGGCGGCAGTGCTGGAAGGACCAATCGTTGCCTTCGCGCGGGAAATCGATCCACTCGGGGTGGCCGAATTCATTGCCCATGAAGTTGAGCCAGCCCTCGCCACCACCGACCAGGGTGGCGAGCCGGATGAGCTTGTGCAGCGCAATGCCGCGCTCGATGACGGGGTGCTCGTCGCCCTTGGCCATGTGCCAGTACATTTCCTGGTCCATCAGACGGAAGGCGAGGGTCTTGTCGCCGACCAGCGCCTGGTCGTGGCTCTCGGCGTAGGCAATGGTGGCCTCGCCGTGGCGGCGGTTGCTCAGCGTGCCCCAGAGCTCGTCGAGGTTCCAGTCCTCGTCGCGCTTCTCCTTTAGGATCTTGATCCAGTAATCGGGGATGCCCATGGCCAGGCGGTGGGTGAAGCCGACCCCGCCATCGGCCACCGGGCGGCAGAGGCCGGGCATGCCCGACATGTCTTCGGCGATCAGCAGGGCGCCGGGTTTGATCTCCTGGGCGAGGGTGGTTGCGAGTTGTAGGTAGAGGATGGCATCGAGGTCGGCATCGGGGCCGAAGTAGTCGTCGTAGCTGCCAAAGGCGCGGACGCCGCGCGAATGGTAGAGCATGGAGGTGATGCCATCGAAGCGGAAGCCGTCGAAGCGGAACTCCTCGAGCCAATAGCGAACATTGGAGAGGAGGAAGCGACGCACCTCGGGCCGGCCGTAATCGAAGCATTTGGAATCCCACTGCGGATGCTCGCCGCGCTCGCCCGGGTGGAAGTACTGGTGGCCGGAGCCGTCGAAGTTGTTGATGCCCTCGGCCATGTTTTTGACCGCATGCGAGTGGACGATGTCGAGCAGCACGGCGATGCCGAGGCCATGGGCGGTGTCGATGAGGTATTTGAGGTCCTCCGGGGTGCCGAAGCGCGAGCTGGCGGCGAAGAAGGAGCTGACGTGGTAGCCGAAGGAGCCGTAGTAGGGATGCTCCTGCACCGCCATCAACTGCACCGCATTGTAGCCGGCCTTGACGACGCGGGGCAGCACCTCTTCGGCGAACTCGCGGTAGCTGTGGACCCGCGGCTCTTCACCCGCCATGCCGATGTGGCTCTCATAGATGCGCGGAGCGCGGATGGTCTTGGGGTCGAAGCCGTGCTGCCATTGGTAGTCGGCCTCGGGTTGCCAGATTTGGGCGCAGAAGTCGTGGCTCACGGGATCCTGGACGACGTGCTGGATGCAGGCGGGAATGCGGTCGCGCTTGGAGTCGTCGGCACCGACGACGTGGAGTTTGATCTTTTCGCGGTGGCGCAGCGTGTCGGCTGGCAACTTCAGCTCCCAGATGCCGCCAGCGGTGAGTTCGAGCGGGTGCTGGTCGCGCTGCCATGCGTTGAACTCGCCGATCAGGCTGATCGCCTTGGCCTCGGGCGCCCATTCGCGGATGACCCAGACATCCGCACCACTGTCGAAATGGATGCCGAGCTGGAGGTGGGCATTGGCCGCGGAGCCCAGAGAGCCGTAATGGCCGGTGATGGCCTCGCGCTCCTGCTCGAAGCGCTGCATGCGACCCACGATGGCGCCCTCCTGGGGCTCGAGCCAGGGGTCGTCTTGGATGATTTTGGGGCGGTCGGGCATGGGAGTCTCTGCGCGCGGAGAGTGAGGTCTGGATCTGTGTTGGGCAAAGGAAAATCCAAAGGCCTGTAAGCATTCGCCATACCGGGAATTTTGGCAGGGACACCTTTCGAAGGCGTCCGAAAATCCAAGGACTACGCTCCAGACGCCTCGGAGATGCTTCCCCGCCTTCGGTTCTTGGGAAATCGAAACTTGGAAGTATTTTGGAAGTGCTTAGTATCCGCTGCATTCCATGGAAGGCATCCATCAGTATTTCACCGGCTGGGACTGGGCGGTGCTCTTCGGCTACCTGATTTTGACCACCTGGGTCGGCCATGCGCTGCGCGGCCAGCAGGCCAGCATCAAGGATTTCTTTGCCGGTGGGCGGTCCTTGCCTTGGCTCGCCGTCAGTGGCTCCATCATTGCCACCGAAATCAGCGGGGTGACCTTCATCGGGGTGCCCGGTGGGGTGATGGCCGCCAATGGCGACTTCACCTATCTAATCTGGGGAATCGGGTCCATCATCGGCCGGGTGATTGTCGGCACGGTGTTCACCAGGGTGTTCTACGAGGACAATATTTACAGTCCTTATGATTACATGGGACGGCGGATCAAGCCGCAGCTCAAGACCCTCGCCACGGTTTTCTTCACCATTGGCTCCATTCTCGGTCAGAGCGTGCGGGTGCTGGTGGCCGCGCTGCCGCTAATGATTGTGACCCCATTTTCCTTCGAGGTCTGCATTCTGATCATCGGGGTCTTCGCCATCGGGTGGACCCTGATGGGCGGCATGCGCACCGTGATCTGGACGGATGTCATGCAGTTTGCACTCTTCACCTTTGGCGGGCTGCTGACCGTGTTCTGGATCGCCGGCCACCTCGAGGGGGGCATCGGCCAGATCTTCCAGCAGGCGGGTGAGGCCGGAAAGACCCAGGTGCTCGATTTCAGATTTGGCCTTTCGGACGCCTTCCGCTTCACCTTTTGGGTGGCCATCATCGCGGTGCCATTCCAGAACCTCGCCGCCTTCGGCGTCGACCAACTCAACGCGCAGCGCATGTTCTGCTGCAAGAATGCCCACGAAGCCTCCAAGGCCATCATCTGGAGCTCGGTGGGGCAAGCCATCACCTACTTGATGCTGGTGGTGGGCGCTGCCCTCTTCGTCTGGTATGCCAATCATCCTCCCGAAGGGATGGTCGCGGAGACCTTCAACTGGCAGCAAGATACCAGGGAGCCCGGGAAGGGGCGGGGCGATTACGTCTTTCCGACCTGGATCGTGACCCAGTTGCCACCCGGTCTCAGCGGACTGATCCTGGGAGCGATCTTTGCCGCAGCGATCTCCAGTCTCGACTCAATTCTTGCAGCGCTAAGTCAGACCACTATTTCCGTTCTCTACAACCCCGAGCGACAGACCGAGCAGGACCAGACGAGCTTGGTGCGGCAGTCTCGCATCTGGGTGGTCATCTGGGGAGTGTTCCTGACCGCTTTCACCCTCCTGATGCGCTGGATGAAGGAGGCGGCCGGAGTGCCGATCCTGCCATTGGCCTTTCAGATGACGACTTACACCTTGGGCCCACTCCTCGGCATGTTCCTCTGCGCCCTCCTCGGCAAGGGCAGTTTCCGTGGCATTCTGATCGGGTCTCTGGTCTCCGTGCTTTTGGTCATCCTCTCACGACCAGATGTGTGGCACCTCCTCCACTTTGCCGGCATGCCTTATGAATGGCCTGCTGCGCTGCCCTCATTTGAGCTCTCAAGCGTAGATGGGAAACAGGGGCTGAAGCCACTGATCGGCTTCTACTGGGCTTGGCCGGTGACGACCATCATCACCCTCTGCGGTGGCCTGTTGCTGGGGTCTCGAAAGTCGGCGACGAAAGCATGAGGCGTACTCATTGCGTGGAACACGGAGCGGGACAAGTCCGATTTTTTTGAGCAAGATCCAGCCGGCCGTCTCCCCGGACAAATTCGCAATGCAAAGCCGCCGCGATTGTGAAAATTTTGTCTACTGGGCCCCACCGTCGTAACTGCTAGTTTTTCAATCAAATGCATCGGAAACATGGGCGAGGGAGGACGAATTGCTTTGGAAAATTGAAACAATTTCAGGGTCAAGTTTTTTAAAAATTTGGCCGTGGAACCCCCTAAAAATCGTGCCCGCAGGCATGATTTGTTAGATGCCGGGAAAAATGCGTTCACAGCCCGCAAAAGTTTCCGCAGATTCCCACTCCCGGTCGGGATGGCTGCTCACGGGAGAGCAGGATCCGGCGACCGAAACAAAACCTAATTATTCATACTCATACAAAAATGGAACCGGTGGAAGCGGACTCGCATGCAGAGGCTGATGCGAAGGAGAAAGTCGAAAACAAGGAGAATGCTTGGCAGGGAATCTGTGAGATTCTGCGTGGCCATGTCGGAGTCGATGCGTTCCAGCGTTGGTTCCATGCGGCCAGCTGGTCGGGTGAGGATGCCGGAGTGGCGACCATTACTGTGCCCGGTGAAATTCATCAGGTCTGGATCGAAACCAATTACATGCCCGAATTGAGCCTGGCGGTGAGTGAAGTCCTGCCCGACGTCCACGAGGTGCGCCTCGCGGTCGCGAATGCACCGGGCAGTTCCGTGCAGGCCGAGTTGCCGATGAACGATGCGCCGAAGGCGGCCAGTTCGAGCCGCAAGCCTGTGCTTGAGGGCGAGGCCCTGGAGCGCCGCATCAAGAGCAGTGGGCTCAACTCCGCCTACACCTTCAAGAGTTTCGTGGTCGGCTCCAACAGCCAGTTCGCCCACGCCGCCTGTGTCGCCGTCGCCAAGAAGGAAGCCGTTGGCTACAACCCGCTCTTCATCCACGGCGGCCCCGGTCTCGGCAAGACCCACCTGATGCAGGCCATCGGCCAGGAAATCCTGACCCGCCGCCCCGGCTCGCGGGTGGTCTACCTGACCTGCGAGAAGTTCACCAACGAGTTCATTGATGCCGTGCGCAAGGGCGACCTCGAGAAATTCCGCCGCCGCTACCGCAGTGCCGATGTGCTGCTGATTGACGACGTGCAGTTCATTGCTGGCAAGGAGCGCTCCCAGGAGGAGTTCTTCCATACCTTCAATACCCTGCTCGATGGCCAGAACCAGGTGGTGCTAACCTGCGACCGCCCGGCCTGCGAGATCAAGAACCTCGAACCGCGCCTAATCTCGCGCTTCGAATGCGGTCTGACCGTCGAGATGCAGGTTCCCCAGATGGAGACCCGTCTGGCCATCCTGCGCAAGAAGTCCATCGACTGGAAGGTGAAGGTGGAGGAAAGCATCCTCAATTTCCTCGCCGAGAAGATCCGCTCCAACGTCCGTCGCCTGGAAGGGGCTCTCATGCGGGTGGCCACCTACGCCTCGCTTGCCGGTGAGAGCGTGAGTGTCGACAAGGTCGAGCACCTGCTGCGCGACCTGCTGCGCGAGGAAGCCAGCCGCCAGGTCAGCATTGATGACATCCAGAAGGCCGTGGCTGAATACTACGACGTTCGCCTAGCCGACATGACCAGCCGCCGCCGGCCGGCCAGCATCGCCTTCCCGCGCCAGATCGCCATGTTTCTGAGTCGCAACATGACCAAGGGCTCGCTGGTAGAGATCGGCGAGGCCTTTGGCGGCCGTGACCACGGCACGGTCATCCACGCCTGCAAGAAGGTTAGCCAGCGGATCGAGTTCGAAGCCGGCCTGCGTGAGACTGTGGCCCGCCTGGAGTCCCAGCTGAGGCGCTGAAATCGCCCATATGGGGGCCAGTTCCCGGATGGCCACAACATCTAGCGAAATTAAATTTCATTCCACAACAACACGCTTGCCATGGGGGCGCGAATGCGGAAACTGCTGTCAGTCAATTACACGGCCCCTCATTCATGAAGTTTCGCATTTCCAAGGAGACATTTCTCGATGGCCTGCAGAAGGTCCAGCACGTAGTCAGCTCCCGCACCACTCTCCCCATCCTCTCCAACGTCCTGTTGGTGGCCAAGGATGGCCGCCTGCAGCTGACCACCACCGATCTCGACGTCGGCATCACCGGCTCGGTTGAGGCCGACATCGAGAAGGAAGGGGCCACCACCCTGCCGGCCAAGCGACTGGTTAGCATCGTGCGCGAGCTTCCCTCCAGCGAGATCGAGGTCTCGGTGGACTCCAAGAACCACGCTTCCATCCGCAGTGGTCCATCTTTCTTCAAGATCATCGGCCTGGGTGAGGGTGAATTCCCACCGCTGCCCGATTTCTCCAGCGCCAAGGAGTTCAAGATTCCCCAAGGCGTGCTGCGCGACGGCCTCAAGAAGACCTCCTATGCCATCTCCACCGACGAGACCCGCTACGTGCTCAACGGCATCTTCACCTCCTTCAAGGACGGCAAGATGACCCTGGTCGCCACCGACGGCCGCCGCCTGGCCATGGTCGACGCCGACCTCGAATTTCCCGCCTCGCACGAGACGGATGTCATCATTCCCTCCAAGGCCGTGCAGGAACTGCAACGCCTGCTGGGTGACAGCGACGACGTCATCGTCAAGCTCAGCGACAGCCAGATCTCCTTTGAGATTGGTGACAGCCTGCTTTGCAGCAAGCTCATTGAGGGCAACTACCCCAACTATCGCCAGGTCATCCCCGGCGACAGCAACGAGCGTGTGG
>JAWVYP010000048.1:0-13250 GCA_033722655.1 Akkermansiaceae bacterium
CACTTTGAGCGGAGAGGCTTCGGCGGGGTGAGGCAGTCATACCATCAAACATGAAGAAAATTTCCCATCGTGCCCGTATCTGTGCACCATGGCATTCATGACCCGTCGATTCATTTGCGCTCTGTTGGCGCTCGGCCTGCCTGCATTTGCTGACAAGGCCGCCCCCAAACACCCCAACTTCATCGTCATCATGGTCGATGACATGGGTTATTCAGACATCGGTTGCTTCGGCGGCGAGGTGCAGACGCCCAACCTGGACAAGCTCGCGGCCGAGGGCATGCGCTTCACCCAGTTCTACAACACCGCCAAGTGCCACACCACGCGCGCCGAACTGCTGAGCGGCAACTACGCCTACTCGATTGGCGACCACAGCATGGAGCACGGTGCCACGCTCGCCGAGGTGCTCGGCCCCGCCGGTTACCGCACCATCTGCTCGGGCAAGTGGCACCAACGCCCACTGCCCACCGAGCGCGGCTTCGACCGCTACTACGGGCTCGCCGACGGTTGCTCCAACTTCTTCAACCCAGGCACCGAGGCCCGCGAAGGCGAGGGCAAGCCGGGCCGCAAACTCCAGAACAAAAAGCGTCGCTGGGCCATCGAGGACAAGGTGATCATGGGCTACACCGATCCCGACCCGAAGTTCTACCACACCGACGCCTTCACCACCTACGCCATCGAGCGCCTCGAGGAATACAAGGATGAGGACAAGCCCTTCCTGCTCTACCTGCCCTACACCGCGCCTCACTACCCGCTCCACGCCTGGCCCGAGGACATCGCCAAGTACCGCGGCAAGTTCATGATGGGCTGGGATGAGCTGCGCAAGCAGCGCTTCGAGCGCATGAAGGAGCTCGGCATCATCGATGAGCGCCATCAGCTCACTCCACGTGAAGGCCGCGCTTGGGACTCTCTAAGCGACAAGCAGAAGGAGGAAGAGGACCTCAAGATGGCGGTTTATTGCGCGATGATTGACCGCGTGGACCAAAACCTCGGCCGCCTCTTCGCCAAGCTCAAGGAACTCGATGAATGGGACAACACACTGATCCTTTTCTTCTCGGACAACGGTGCCTGCCCCGAGCAGCCCAACACCACCCCGAACATTCCCCCCGGCCCGGTCGAGAGCTACCGCACGGTGTCCAAGGAATGGGCCAACGCCAGCAACACGCCCTACCGCAAATTCAAGTCCACCGACTACGAGGGCGGCATTCGCACCAGCTTCATCGCCCATTGGCCCAAGGTCATCGAGCCGGGCCAGATCACCGATCAGTTCGGCCACCTCGTCGACATCTCCGCCACCTTCCGCGACATCACGGGTGCCGAGTATCCCAAGGAGATCAAGGGCAAGAAAACCAAGGAGCCCGTCGGCAAATCACTCCTGCCCATCTTTCAAGGCAAGCAACGCGAGGGCCACGACGTCGTCTACTGGCGCTTCGGTGGTGCCAACGCGATTCGCATCGGCGACCTCAAGGCCGTGCGTGCCGGCAAGGGATGGGAGCTCTACGATCTCAAAAAGGACCCCACCGAAATGAACGACCTCTCCAAGGAAATGCCCGAGAAGGCCAAGGAGATGGGTGCCATGTGGGAGGCTTGGAAGAAGGAGACGGCGAAGAGACCGTAACAGGCGCTTGCACTCATCCCAAGGGCTTGCACTCGCTTTGCTCGTCCGCAGCTAGAGCGAACGCCAAGCGGACGACGGTGCGGCGACGAAGGAGCCGGGAGGAGTGCAAGCCCTGAAACCCGGAGGCTTGGAAGAAGGAGACGGCGAAGCGGCCTGAATGAGTCTGGAGTGGCGCTCTCCATAGAGCGCCATGCAAGCCCTTGGATGCTTTCCAGCATCCAAGACCTTACGAGACTGCCGTAGTTGGAAGGCAAGAATGCCTTCCAAGGCTGTTATGGCGCTCTAAGGAGAGCGCCACTCCAAAGAAGGCCTACTCCTCCGGCTCAATCCCAAGCTCCTTCAGCAGTATCATGCCCAACTCCGTTTCGGTGGGCTGCAGGCTCTCCGAGTCGCCAAACTTGATGATCTGGGTCTGCTTGTGCGTCTCGCCAATCGCAAGGTAGAGCTCTTCTCCACCTGGCAGGCCCGAATAGAGCGTCGCAATGACCTTGCCGAGAAAGCGCCCATCGCCACCTTCGCTGGTCATCATTTCACCGGACTGCTTGGAAAGACCGTCGTAATGGGTCTCAAGCACGCCATCGATGTACTGCTGGATTTCTAAGGTGGTCATGGGCTCTCCTCAGATTGCTTGCTGCGCTTCACCTTGAGCTCAGGAGCCGCAAGGATGGACTCGACTTCACGATGCTCGGAAGCCTTGACCTCCTCATCCCACAGGATGATCGCACGCAGTTCCCGCCGCAACAAAACCACCATGGGGAAGGCGCAGCCAAGGGTTACCAGAATCCCGACAATGCCCTCTTTTACATCGCTGTGAGCCCACTCTATCTTTTGCTGCGCCTGCGGATATAGATCCTGCAGACTCTTATACAGTGGCAATAAGTTTAATGCTGAAGCCAGATGGTCGATCACTAATACCAGCATGACTGTATAAAAGCTGCAGCCCATCATCCACGCCAACAATCGGTATCCCCGATTGGACTGCAACGAACAGAAGAATGCGGCACTGAGGCACAAAGTCGCCGAAATGGTCCCGGGCTTGTAAGTTGAATTGGTGATTTCGAACAGCAGATGAAACAGCACGAGCAAGAGCGAAGCGCAAAGAACGATTTGGCTGGCGCGAATCATGGCCGCATTCAACTGCTAGATAATGGCAGAACCAAGAGAATTTGTGAATTTGATCTCAGCCTTGCAGGATTTGAATTCTTTCGTGCGCTCTGTAGCGCGTAGCGCGAAAGAGCTTCGTGATTTTCGTGGTTCCCCTCGTTAGCGGCCCGTCAGCTTCACCGTCATCGACTCGAAACCAACTTCCCGAGTGTAAGCCTCCTCGCGTTCGACATTGGGCACGGCCGCGGTGACTTCCACCGAACCAACTTTCGCCGCAAGCGTGTTCAACAAGCTGCGCACAATCAAGCGCGCATGAGGCGCACCCAGGCAAAGGTGTTTGCCAAAGCCGAAGGAGAGGTGCGGGTTGGGTTTGCGGTCGAGTTGGATCTCCTCGGGATCCTGGAAGACCTCGGGGTCGAGGTTGCCGGCAGCCCAGCCGAGGCCGATGCGCTCGCGCTCGATCAGTTCCAGCTTGGGAAACAGCTCCTTGTAATCCTTGATGCGGCTGCGCAGGCGCTCCCCGTCCTCGCGTCCCACCGCGAGCACCATCTTGTGGTACTTGCTGTGGATTTCACCGGCCTCATCGTGACGCTCCAGGTAGCGGCGCTCGAGGTCGGCGGCGGCCTTGACCTGGCGCGACTTGTCGAGCTCGTAGTTGGTCTCGATGTCGCCGAAATGCAGCGTCTGGCTGTTGCTCCACGCTGCCGAGTTGACCACCGCAGGGCGCTCGCGTTTTTCGATCAAGGCCATCCGTCAGACATTGGTGTAGCGGCGCAGGACATGCTGCAGGGCCGAGCCGCAGACGCCCGCACCGATCACCGCCACGTCATAACGCTCGGCACCCGCTGATTATCCGGATGATGCGCAATCCATCATGTTTGTCCTTAGGATCGCCCACCCACGCGGTCAACCCGGCGCTCGGATCCTGACCATCGCCGCAGCATCCTCACCTTGGTCTCAGTTCCTCCAAAGCCACCGGATGACTGAGGAAAAGGCCTCCCTCACCATCGAGCAGCTCGAGCTTGAGCGTGCGCTTGGGCCAGTCGATGACCACCCCTCCGAAGTTGGTCGAGCGGATCAATGACTTGCCCACCTGCTGTGGACCCGGCAGCGCCTTGCCAGCGTGCGGGTAGGCCTGGTCCAGGCCACTGGCGGTGATGTCGTAAAGCGAATAGCCCGTGTCCGTGGTCTTGTAGATCTCGGCAAAGTGCATGTCGCCTGAGAGGAATATGACCCCATTGGCCTTGGTGCGTTCAATCAGCTCGAAGAGCCGCTTTCGTTCCCCCGGGTGGTCGCCCCACATCTCCCATTCGGCGCCATTGTCGTTGAGCTTGACCACCTGCACCCCCGAGCAGATCAGACGCAGCTCGGCCGGACGTTTTAGGACCTGCTCCAGCCAGGCCCACTGCGCCTTTCCCAGATAGCTGTCCGGCTGCCGGGCATTCGCCTTGTCGAGATGCCAGCGCCCATCGAGCAGGACGACCTGCACCCGCTTGCCCGGCTTGCCGTATTCGTGCGCGCGGTAGATGCCCTCGCGAGACCAGAAGGTCGAGCTTTCGGGGATCTTCCAGAATCTGCCAAAGGCCGCTTTCGACTGCTCCTTGAGCGGGTAGGTCTTGTCCTGGTTGTCATGGCCGTAATCGTGATCGTCCCAGATCGCCAGCTGCGGGCAAGCCTCCCCCAATTTCCGGAAGCGCGGATTGGCGCCGAGCTGGCCGTAGAGTTGATCAAAGCGTTCGGGCTGGCCCCAGGTGTCGACGTAGACATTGTCACCAAGCCACACGAAGAGGTCGGGTTGATACTTGATGACCTCATCAAGGATGTCCCCTCCCTTGGGATTCTTGAGACAGGAGCCAAAAGCGATGCGGCTCAGGGTTCGGTCGGGATGAACCTCCACCGTCTGCTCCTGTCCAGCCAGAACGGACGGAAGCATGAGCAGAATCAACCCGGGAAGGGAAACGCGCATGGAGAGGATCATTTCAGATCCGGCGGCACGGCGCATCCCCAATCTTCGGGTTCTGGACAACCGGTCCCGAGTCATCCGCTTCCCGGGGCTTTGGCGCACGATTCCAGTTTCGTCGCTTCGAGATTGAATCCATGGCAATCGCCCGTAGGTTTGCTCCGATGCGTTACCTGATTTCATGCCTGCTGCTTGGCTCCCTGATCCCCGCCGGGGCCGAGGTGCAGGCACCACTGACCGAACGCATCGATGCGGCGATCACCCGTGGGGTTGACTTTCTGGTCGAGGACCAGAACAAGAACGGCTCCTGGGGCAGTGCCACGCGCACCAAGGAGCTCAACATCTACGCCCCGCTGCCGGGTGGCCACCACGCCTTCCGTGCCGGCGCCAGCGGCCTGGCCCTGGCCGGGTTGATCGATGCCAAGGATCCGCGGCCCGATGTGCAGGCCTCCATTGCCAAGGCCGGCAAATGGGCCACCGAGCATCTACCCAAGTTGCGGCGCGCCGATCCAACCACCACCTACAACGTCTGGGGCCACGCCTATGGCCTGCGTGCGCTGACCCGCCTCTACGAGACCACCGAGGACGAGGAGCAAAAGCAACATTGGAAGAAGCTCGCCCAGCAGCAGGTCGATCTGGCCAACCGCTACGTCGACGTCAATGGCGGTTGGGGCTACCTCGACATCTACGATGAAGTTCGTACCCAAAAGCCCTCCGGCTTGCCGACCTCCTTCACCACCGCGACCGTGCTGCTGGCCATGGCCGAAGCACGTGATGTCATGGGCGTGGAGCTCAGCGAAAAGGCAGTCGCCAGTGGCGTGAACGCCATCCGCATGCAGCGCACGCCCGACTTCGCCTACGTCTATTCTTTCCCCCACCGCCGCTCTCCCCGTGGTGACATCAACCGCCCCGCCGGCTCACTCTCCCGCTCCCAAGTCTGCAACGCCGCGCTGCGCGTCTTTGGCGACGAAGCGGTGACCGATGAGGTGATCACCGAATGGGCCGAGCGCTTCATCAAGCGGGAAGGCTTCCTGCGCAACACCCGCAAGCGCCCGGTGCCCCACGAAGGCCCCTTCAAGATCGCGGGCTACTTCTACTACTACGGCTGCTACTACTTCACCGAATCGGTGAGGCTGCTGCCCGAGGATCAACAAGCCAAGCACGCCAAGCTCATTGCCGAAACCATCCTGCCCTTGCAGGAGACCGACGGCTCGTGGTGGGACTACCCGCTTTACGATTACCATCAGCCCTATGGCACGGGTTACGCCTTGATGACCCTCGCCTGGTGTCGCGAAGTGCTCGCCGACAAGCCACAGGCTGAGAACGTGCAATAAGACCATGTTCGAGTTCCGCACGCCGATGGATCGAGTGCGCACCCTGGGCCGCATCGAGGGAGTCTCGTTCATCCTGCTCTTGGGCATTGCCATGCCCCTGAGAACTTACATGGGAATGGACAAAGCGGTGACTTACGTTGGCTGGGCGCACGGGATTCTCTTCATTGCCCTGGCCCTGGTCACCTTCATCGCCTGGCGCGGCGAGCACCTCAGCTTCAAGCAGAGTTGCCTGGTCGCCATCGGTGCCCTGCTGCCCTTCGGGCCCTTTGTCGTCGAGCGCTGGCTGCCGGGCACCAGCCGCATCGGCATGCCCATCCAAGTCCCGCCCCACATCACCCGCGGGCTGTTTGTGAAGTGGCGCGACGTGCGCCGCGGCAGCCGGCCGGCCGAGGATCTGAGCAATCCCTACTGGAGCTGGCTGATTGAATCGGAAACCAGCAGCTACGCCGCCAACGATTACTTCCGCGGACCGAGTTCCTACATGCAGGTCTGCGAGGGGGGTGAAGCCGCATGGTCGGCCGAGCGCTTGGGACAAAGCGAAACCGAACTTGCCGATGGCCGCATCGTGCTCGTCGCCGGCGAGCACGAGGACCATTACGACCCGGACTTCTTCATCTACAACGATCTCATCATCCGCCACCCGCACGGGCGCATCCAGATTCTCGGCTATCCCAGGGAAGTTTTCCCGCCCACCGACTTCCACAGCACGACCCTGGTGGACGGCAAGCTGGTGGTCATCGGCAACCTCGGCTACAGCGAGCAGCGTCAGGCCGGGGTCACCCAGGTGCTGGTGATCGATCCGGAGACCTGGGAGGTTCGCCAACACGAAAGCACGGGCGAAGGGCCGGGCTGGATCCACGATCACCGCGCCGAGCTGCGCGACGGGGCCATTGTTCTTAGCGGCGGCAAGGTTTGGGTGGGCGAAGAAGAGGAATTGATCGAGAACTTCGATGACTGGCAACTCGATCTCGGGAGCTGGAAGTGGAAGCGCATTGCCCAGCGCAAGGTGAGCATCCACATCGTGGAGCGCGAGGATGGGGAAGAAGGGCGCCTGTTTGAGCTGAGCATGTGGGAGTCCGACCAACTCATCGGTGGGACCGGCTTCAGCTTCGACATCCCCAAGGAGCAATGGCGGCAAATGAGCAAGGAGGAGCAGAAGGAAATGAAGGCCATGCGCAAGTCCATGCGCAAGCTGAAGGATTTGACCCCAGAACTCGATGACCATGCTCCCCCCGCCGACATTGAGGCCTACCAGACCCGCTACCAACCCGGGGGCATCAATTACCACAAGCTCGAGCCCGATGAAGACGACTTCCCCAGTGCCCTGCTGCAGATCGACGGCGTTCGGGTCCGCTACCAGGAAGAGACCATGGGCGGGGTCAAACTCATCATCGAAGGCGAGCTGCCCCGGGACACCGAGCAGGCTCTGGTGGAGGACCTGGTCGACAAGCTCAGCCGGGCGGATGGCGCGCCCTACAAGGCGCGCAGACTGCTCGCTTGAGGCCAAAAAGCGCTGAAAGAGGTTGCCCCATGTGCCTCACTTGATAGAACCCATCCCAATGATTTTTGGAATGCGCCAACTCCGATGGACCCTGCCGGCCAGCGCCCTGCTGCTGTGCTCCTGCAGCAAGGAGGAGGAGCCGGCTGGGAATCCCGCCCAGTCGGAGTGGAGCGAGCACGAAAAGCAGCTCCTGGCCTTCATCGAGCGCTACAAGACCAAGGATCCCGAGCAGGCCCAGCAGGCCATGGCCATGGAGCTCAAGTATCTGGAAGAGCCCTTGGATGAGGATCTAAGCGAGGAGGATCTCGCCTACCTGCGCGCCATTTCGCTGATCCGCCTCGGCATGATCTGCCACCATCTGGGGCAGAGCGAGGAGGCCGAGGCCCATTTCGAGAAGGGAACCCTCGAGTTCAACCAGTGGTGCGACGCTGTCGGCAAGGACGAACAGAAACGCGACGAGGTGATCGCTGCCGTCATCGGCTTCGACCAGGGTTTCCGCGCCCAGTGGCACGAGCCCTGGAAGACCGAGCTCGGCCTGAATGCCGGGGAGCAGGTCATGGATTGAGCTTCCTGCATCTAACTTGCGTTGATCCGGTGAGCCGGGCCGGCTAAGCTGTTCATCTGAACTGTCCCGGCTTTCATGGACCTCGCCCGCAAACTCGAAATTCTCGCCGACGCCGCCAAATACGATGCCTCCTGCGCCAGCAGCGGCGCGGCGCGCAAGGACTCGTGGGGTGGCCCCGGCGGCAAGAGCGGCAAGGCGGTGGGTTCCACCGGCGGAGCGGGCATCTGTCACTCCTACACCCCCGACGGCCGCTGCGTGTCGCTGCTCAAGGTGCTCTTGACCAACTCCTGCATCTACGACTGCCACTACTGCATCAACCGCCGTTCGAGCAACGTGCAGCGCGCCCGTTTCACGCCGCAGGAGGTGGTCCGGATCACGCTGGACTTCTACAAGCGCAACCTGATCGAGGGCCTGTTTCTGAGCAGTGGAATCGTCCGCAGTGCCGACCACACCATGGAGATGGTCATCGAGGTTGCGCGTTCGCTGCGCGAGGAGCACCACTTTCGCGGCTACATCCATCTCAAGACCATTCCCGAGGCCTCGCCCGAGCTGATCGAGGAGGCCGGCCGCCACGCCGACCGCATCAGCATCAACATCGAGCTGCCCAGTGAGCAGAGCATCGCCAAGCTCGCTCCCGAAAAGAACCTCGCGCGCACCCAGGATGCCATGGGCCACATCTCCGGCAAGATTGCCGAGACCCGCGAGGCACGAAGGGAGCAGCGCGGCAAAAGCCCCAAGCGGCGTGCCAAGCCACCCACCTTTGCCACCGGCCAGAGCACCCAGATGATCATCGGGGCCGACGATTCCACCGACCAGCTCATCCTCAGGCGCGCCGACACCCTCTACAGCGGCTACCAATTGCGCCGCGTCTACTACTCGGGCTTCAGCCCTATTCCCGAACCTTCCTCCATTTTGCCGATCAAGCCGCCACCACTGGTGCGCGAGCACCGACTCTATCAGGCCGACTGGCTGCTGCGCTACTACGGCTTTGGGGTCGATGAGATCGCCGGCAAGGACGCACCCAATCTCGATCTGGCGCTCGATCCCAAACTCTCTTGGGCGCTGCGCCACCGCGGCCAGTTCCCCGTCGATGTCAACCAGGCCTCACGCGAGATGCTTCTGCGCGTGCCTGGCCTGGGCGTGCGCAACACCGAGCGCATCATCGCCGCGCGCCGCTTCACCCGCCTGCGCCTCGCCGACCTCACCCGCCTGCGCCTGGCGATGAAGAAGGTCATGCCCTTCATCGTCACCGCCGACCACACCCCCGCCCTGCTCGGGCTGGACAGCGACACACTGCGGGCGCGCTTCCTGCCCCCGCCGCAGCAGCTCGAACTCCATTTCGATGCCCCGCCGCCCACGCGTGCCGATCTGGTGGCCTCGCATTCTGGACAGTTGTGAAACTTCTCCCCACCCTCCCATGAGAACCGTCTCCATCCCCCCGCGCTTCGAGGACTGGCGCGACACCGCCCGCGAACTGCTCGCGGCTCAAGTGCCGCCCGAGGAGCTGCTGTGGAGTGACGGCGGTGAGCACAGCGACTTGTTTGGCGAGTTGGAACTGCCGCCCCCCACAGCCAGGCCGCCCAAGGTCTCCAAGGCCTTCCTCGACCTCGCCCGCAGCGCCGCCTGCCACCGCGACGAGCGTCGCTGGGCACTGCTTTACCGCCTGCTGTGGCGCATGACCCACGGTGGTGAACCGCACCTGCTGTCCCTCGCCACCGACCTCGAGCTACGCCAGGTTCAGCGTTGGACCAAGGCCGTCGGCCGCGACATCCACAAGCTCCATGCCTTCGTGCGCTTTCGCAAGGTGGACGAAGATCCCGAAACCGGACGCGAGGGTTTCGTTGCCTGGTATGAACCCGACCATCTCACCCTGCGCCTCGGCGCTCCCTTCTTTCGCAAGCGCTTCTCCAACATGAACTGGAGCATCCTCACGCCCGACGAATGCGCCCACTGGGACGGCAAGGCCCTGCGCTTCACCGACGGAGTCAACCGCGATGCCGCACCGGAAGGCGACGATCTCGATGAGCTCTGGCGCACTTACTACCGCAGCATCTTCAACCCGGCGCGCCTCAAGGTGAAGATGATGCAGTCGCAGATGCCGCGGAAATTCTGGAAGAACCTGCCCGAGGCGGAGATCATCGAGGAGCTGATCAAGGGCAGTTCAGGTCAGGTGCAGCAGATGCTCGACACCGAAGAGCGCCCGGCCAAACCCGCGCCCAACAACGCTTACCTCAAGTCCCTGCACGAGATGAACCGCAAGCAAGCCGAGGAGAAGCGCTCATGAAGAAGTCCGACTTACCGACCAAAATCTGCGCCACTTGCGGCCGCCCCTTTGCTTGGCGCAAGAAGTGGAAAAAGTGCTGGGACGAAGTGAAGCACTGCAGCGAAAAGTGCCGCCGCAATCGCAAGCGCAGTGGCCAAGGCTGAGCTCACCTGTAGCGGCGGTCTATGACCGTCGATCACCGTCCGAGCATCGTTCCGACGGTCATCGACTGATCTCTTCCCAATCGATCCACGAGGCAAGCGGCCTCATCCGAGGCCGATATGACCGATTTTCCAACTCACATGGTTCGTTGGACCTTCGGTCGTTGCCGCTACAGTTTCCCTTAATAACGAATAACCAATAACGAATAACACCGGGCTTCGCCCGGTCACCACTTATTGAACGGCTTCTTCGCGTCCGGATTGGCAATGGGCATCAGCGCCTTGGTCTCGATCAACTTCGCATCGAGAATGGCCGACAACTCCTTGAGCTTGGCTGGCTCCTTCTCGGCGAGGTTGGTCTCCTCACCCGGATCCTTGGCCAGATTGTAGAGCTCCTCACCCTTGCGCCAATGAAAGCGGATCAGCTTCCAATCCCCCGCCCGCACGGCACTGTAGGGAATGCCGCCCTGATTGCCCCAATGCGGGTAATGCCAAAATAGCGGCTCGCGCTCGTGCTTGGCCTTCGGGTCCTGCAGCAGCTTGGCGAAGCTGGTGCCGTCGACGTGTTGTTCGGGCATGGCGTCCAGGCCACAGAGCTCAAGCAGGGTCGGGTAGAAGTCGGTGGAGATGATGGGCACCTCACACACACCCACCTTCACCGTGCCGGGCAGGCTGACCAGAGTGGGTTCACGCACCCCACCCTCGTAGGCCCAACCCTTGCCCGCGCGGTAAGGCAGGTTGGTCGTGGGGGAGCCTTCGGAGGTGGAAAGTCCTCCGTTGTCCGAAAAGAAAATCACGATGGTCTTCTCCTTGAGCCCGTTGTCTTCCACCGCTTTGAGCACCTTGCCCACCGCACTGTCCATGGCCTCGACCATGCCGGCATAGACGGCGTGCTCCTGCACGGTGCGGTTTTCGCGCGGCCACTCGGGCTCAAACTTTGCTTCCAGGCCCAGCTTCTTGGCCTTCGCTTCGTATTTTTCCACCAGCGGCTTGGGCGCCATCAGCGGGGTGTGCACCGAGTAGAAGGGCAGGTAGACGAAGAAGGGCTGGTCCTTGTTGGCGGTGATGAACTGGGCGACCTCGCTGGCGAGGCGGTCGGGTAGGTGCTCGCCTTTGGGGCCGTTGCTGAGATTGGGATTGTCGTAAGGCGAGAAGTACTTGTCGCCGGAATACGGCCCGCCGCCGGTGACGCCACCCTTGTTGATGTCAAAGCCGTGGTCGGTGGGCCAGGAGCCCTTGGGGCCGAGATGCCACTTGCCTGCGTGCATGGTGGCGTATCCCTTGCTCTTCAGGTATTCGGCCAAGGTGGTGTGTTCGTCGGCAAGGCGCTCGAGGTAGGGCGCCGGCAAGATCGGCCGCTTGGCGTAGCGCTTGAGCCTGCCGGTCATTTTGACCTTCGTCGGATCCTTGGGCATCACCTGATGGCCATTGGGCGCGCCGAAAAAATCGGTGTTGCGGGTTCGTGCCGGGTATTGCCCGGTGAGGATGGAGGAGCGGGTCGGCGAGCAGACCGGGCAGGCGGCGTAGCCGGCGGTGAAGCGCATGGATTCCTTGGCGAGGGCGTTGAGGGCCGGCGTGTCGTAGAAGCTGTCCGGATTGTTGAAGCCGACATCCATGTAGCCGAGATCGTCGGCCATGATGAAGATGACGTTGGGCTTGGACTCGGCCATGGCGGGCAGAGCGGACAGGGTAAGGAGTAGGGAAACGAACGCTTTCATGGGAACGGTTCCATACGGTGAATCCCCCGCCCGATCTGTCAATGATTCCCGCTTGTCCCGGCTGGGGCATCCGGCCAGCATGAGGGGCATGGAGCGTCACGAGTGGACCGAGCAGACCGAGGATGGCAAGGTGTTCTACCGTGCCAACTACCGCAATCGCGGTCGCTGGACCATCATGACCACCACCCAGAAGCGCAACCCCACCTGGAGCGACCTCGACCCCGTGCCCGAGGAAATCTGGCGCAAGGTCCGCGAGCTGGTCTTCAACAAGTATCAAAGGCGGCGCCTGCCCTGGGAGCGGGTGGCGGAGATTGACCGGATTCTGGGGGAGGAAACGGAGGAGCCTTAGGCCGCTGGGCGGCCTGTTTCTGGTTCTTGGTTCCTGGTTCTTGGTTCCTGGTTCTTGGTTCCTGGTTCCTGGTTCTTGGTTCCTGGTTCCTGGTTCCTGGTTCCTGGTTAAAGTCTGGAGCTGCTTCGCTTGACCGGTCTTCTAACTGTAGCGGCGGCCTATGCACGCCGAACATACGTCTGAGGCCTGCCACCCGCTACCGGGAGCGGTCCTCCGACTCTGGTTGAGGTTTGGCTTCTCTCTCCGGCTTGGCCCCCGGAGCGGCAACGGCTTGGTCAGCGCGAATTGTTGTGCCCATTTATTCATCGGTCTGAGAGTCTGGGTAAAGAGAGATTCCTATCCCCGCGCCAAGAGCCGCTGCCCTGGCAATCGTTTCTTGGGATATGTGGTTTTCAAAGCATCTGGGCTCCACACCAACATTGTAACCAATTGAAAATTCTCTGTATCTGGCCTGATCCCATTCAATCTTTGCATCTTCAGGCATAGTCGAGAGATCCTCGCAATATTTCTTAATGCATGACTCCGCCTCATCGTAATCACATGGGCAACTGATGTTGAGATACCATTTATTCTCGCCATCCCAGTCATCGTGCTTCTGCACGAAGTAATCCAGTGCATCTAGATGGGCTCTCAACTTATCCGTGTTGAGATCGCCTTTCACCACAAGATCCACGGTTAGG